>NZ_JBHYIG010000056.1:25548-37681 GCF_042740015.1 Streptomyces sp. NPDC059037 | reverse complement strand
CACCCCATACCTTCTGTTCTATGGGGGTCTGTTTTTTTTTTAAAAGCCACTGTTTTGGGGGGGGGGCCGCTGGGTGTTTGGGCCCCCTATCTGTGTGGTTTTTTTACCAAGGAGCGAACAACACCCACTACCTACGGGGGATCTGCCATGCGTTCCAACACCACTGTCCGTCCTGCTCGTCGCCGCACTCTGCGCGTTGCCGCCGCGGCCCTGGGCATGGCCGCGGGTCTCTCCCTCACGGCCTGCAACGGCGATGACGTCACGGGGCAGGGCGACCCGTCGTCGGCGTCCAGTGCGTCTTCCTCAAGCGGCGGTTCGGGTACTGGCGGCTCGGATCAGGGCGGTTCGGGCTCGGGCGGTTCGGATCAGGGTGGTACGGATCAGGGCGGCGGGAAGGACTCCGCCGGGAGTTCCGGCGGGCAGGGCACGGCCGCCGGGACCGGCTCCAACGAGAACGGCAGGATCGGCAAGTGCCGCACCGACGAGCTGGACATCACGGCGATGGACAGCACCATCGGCGGCGACGCCGAGGGCACCGTCGCAGTGACTCTGGAGAACGGCGGCGGCCGGGACTGCGCGCTGTCCGGGTTCGCGGGTGTCGACCTGAAGACCAGTGAGGGGGCGCTGTCCGCGCAGCGCAGTGGTCAGCCGGCCGAGCGGATGACCCTCAAGGACGGGGAATCGGTGTCCTTCGGGATCAACTACCCGATGAACGACTCGGGCGGTTCCGGTGTCAGCGTCACGGGTCTCGTGGTGACCCCGCCGGGCGAGACGAAGTCGGTCTCCCTGGAGTGGCCGGGCGCAAAGACGTTGCCCGTCACCGACGGCGCCGGCTCCCCGGTGAAGGTCGGCCCGATCGGAAGCGCCGGCCAGGGCGGCTGACCCCCACAACCATCGTGATCCTCGGAGGCTGGTCTCCTGCTGCCCGACGGCGACAGGGTGCGACCGCCGTCATCTCCGGGCAGAGTTGACCGCGAGGTTGTGCCAATGACGCACGTGGTGAAAGACAGCTGGACTGACGCGAGGTGCTCTCGCGGAACCGGGGCGAACGATGTTCCGTACGCAGGCGGCCGAAGACGGTGACGAGCTGCTCGCCAGGCTCGCGGCGTTGACCTCCCGGGCCCGGGAACTCGCGCAGATGCAGCGCTCCCGCGTCGAGCTGGCAGTGGCCCTGCAGCGCGGCATGCTGCCGCACGACCTTCCGCACCCTCCCGGCGTCCGGCTGGCCGTGGGCTACATGCCCGCCAATCACGGCCTCAACGTCGGGGGAGACTGGTATGACGCCTTCACCATGCCCGACGGCCGTATCGGCCTGTCCATCGGAGACGTGCAGGGGCACAACATCAAGGCCGCCGCGTTCATGGGGCAGGTCCGAGTGGGCCTGCGTGCGTTGGCCTCGGTCACGGGAGACCCTGGGGAACTGCTCGCGCGTACCAACGATCTCCTGGTTTCCCTGGGCGAGGACCTCTTCGCCACGTGTACGTTTCTCCGGCTCGATCCGGCCACCGGCGTCCTGGAGTGCGCTCGGGCCGGCCACATTCCCCACATCTGGGCCACGGCCGACGGCCGGTCCGGTGTCGACGAAGGAGAATGCGGTCCCCCGCTCGGCGTACTCGAAGGCGCCGAGTATCCCGTGGTGTGCCACCGGCTCACGACGGGTGGCGTCGTCGTGCTGCTGACCGACGGAGTGGTCGAGGGGCCGACACTGAGCCTCGACGAGGGCCTCCACCGGGTGATGCGGCTCGCCGAGATCACTGCCGCTGCCGGACTGGGCATCAACGCTCTCGCAGGCGGTGTGATGCGGCTGGCGGACACGGTGGGCCATGAGGACGATGCCGCCGTCCTCATCATCGGCCACGACGACAGCGACCTGTAGACCTGCCCACCGCGCACCAGAGGAGACAGGCGGGGGGGATGAGCGACCCCTGAAGACTGCGGACGCGCCCGGACACCGGGCACGGGCGCTCGCATGGCCGAAACGGTCCGCTCGGTGTCTGATGGCTGCTGTGTTGCTGACCCGACGGTTCCGGCTGTCCTTGGAGGTAGTCCTCAAGACAGTGGCCGTTGCCGCCTGCTACTACGTATCCGGGCGGCTGGGCCTGCTCGGTCGACTCACTGTCGAAGGAGTGATCGTCACCCCCATTTGGCCGCCCACCGGCGTAGCCGTCGCCGCCCTGCTTGTCTACGGCATGTCGGTCTGGCCCGGGATCGCCATCGGGTCCTTCCTCGTCATCGCGTCCCTCACCACCCCTCAGCCCACCACCCTCGTCACCGTGGCGGGTAACACCCTCGCCCCGCTCTGCGCCTATCTGATGCTGCGCGGGGTCGGTTTCCGGGTCGGAATCTCACGTCTGCGGGACGGTCTCGCCCTGGTCTTCCTCGGCGGGCTCGTCGCCATGCTCATCAGTGCCACGGCGGGGGTCGGGCTGCAGGTGGTGACCGGTGGACTCGCGACGGGGCAGTTCTGGTCCGTGTGGCTGGCGTGGTGGGTGGGCGACGCGATGGGCGTCCTGCTCGTCACTCCGCTCCTGCTCGTGCTTGCGGGAGCCACTGGACCACTGCAACTGAGGCGCTGGAAGGAGATGCTGTGCCTCGCCGTCACCGCCGTGATCGTCATACCTCTGGCCGTGCTCGGCAATCTGAGCCTGCTTTTCCTCGTCTTTCCGCTGCTCATCTGGGCGGCGTTGCGCTTCCAGCTGGCCGGGAGCATGGTGTGCGCGCTGTTCGCGTCCGTGCTCACCACCTTTGAGGCGAATACGCAGCAAGGCGCCTTCCTCCACCTGTCGGCCATCGAGGTCATGACCAAACTTCAGGCATTCAACGGTGCCACCGCGCTGACGGCACTCCTGCTGTCCGCCATGGCAGCCGAACAGCGCGCCACCCGCCGATCGGTAGAGAGCGCCTGTAAGGAACTCGCCGAGGTACTGGAGCACCTGGCCGCGGGAGAATCCCCACCCGAACAGTCCGCCAGGCAAGCCGCTGGCCTCCATACCGACGACACGGCGCCCGGGACGGAGAGCTACCGGCACGTGCGTTGACCGCGTTGATGACTCAGGCAGGCGAGTTGTGCCGATCCCCGGAGGTCGGAAGCCGGGGGTGCGGAGGCGTCGGGAATGAGGGCGAGGTGCTGTTTGCATGTGTGATGCGAGGGCGGGTCTTTGATGCGTTTTATGCATGATGGTGGGGTAGGGTGGCCGCCATGGTTGTGGGTCTGGAGGAGTCGTTGCGGCTTTCGGTGGCGGCGTTGATGCAGGCGACGGGGCAGTCGCAGCGGGTGGTTGCGGGGGTGTTGGGGCTGACGCAGGCGCAGGTTTCGCGTCGTCAGTCGGGTGCCAGCTCGTGGACTTTGCGTGATGTCGATGTCCTGGCCGGGTTCTACGGCATCGACGTGCTGGATCTGTTGGGGGGTCCGACCAGGGCGTGTGAGGCACTGGCGGCCCGCCAAGATCCCCGTGCCGCCACGGGGAAGGGGGCGGCGCGGTGAGTGGCGTCGGTGATTTCGATGCGATCGACTCGCTGCTCGCGGCGGTCGGTCCGGAAGCCGGGCTCCCGGCTCCGGCGAGGCGGCAGGAGCTGCGGGAGCTGGCGCGGCTGTCGAAGGCGCAGGTGGCGCGTGCGCTGGGGGTGAGCCCGTCGACGGTTGCCGGGTGGGAGTCCGGCCGGGATCCGGTCGGTGAGATCCGTACGAAGTACGCGTATCTGCTGGACGGACTGAACGCCAAACTCGCCACCGAGGTCGGGCCGGGGAGCGGGCAGTCCGCTACCGAGCAGCAGCCTCCGGCCCCGGCAGCTGATGTCCCTTCGCCAGAGTGTGACCGGCACGGCGATGAGGTGGAGGTCCTCGCGGTGGGGGAGCCGTGTGTGCTGTGCGGGGCTCCGGCCCGGCACCGGGTGGCGGGTTTCGTCCAGCACCTGGATCCCGCTGACTGCCGACCGGCCACAGCGGCGGTCCCCGCGGCCGAGCCCGCCGCCGACGAGCGGCCGGTGCGGCAGGCCCCCGAGCCGACGTCGAGCACGCCACGCACCCCCGCACCCAGTGTGAAGGTCGTGCCTGTGGGCCGTCGCGTGCAGGCTGCAGCCGAGATGCCGGACCTGATCGGTGAGGCTGTCGCAGCGGCGCTCGCCGAGCACGCGGGCGATGTGGAGGCAGCGACCGCGGCGCTGGTCAAGCGGGCGATCCCGGACGCGATGACGCTGCTGGACGAGACCCGCAAGGGCGGCCGCTACGACATCGTCGCCCACCCATGGATGCCCGACGTGCTGCGCAAGCAGTCGGCCCGCGGAGCGGACCAGGTCTGGGAGGCCCGCCCGAAATGGACCCGCCCCGAACTGCCGCCCGGCACCCACACGGTGACCGCGCTGGACATCAACGGGGCCTACCTCTCCGCGCTGAAGACGCACCTGCCGCTCGGCCAGCTGGAGCACAGCTCGGGCTTCGCCCATGACCGCCGCCGTGCGGGCATCCACCTGATCACCCCGCCTCACTGGGCGCACAACGACGTACTGCCCAACCCCATCGGCAACCGCGACGAACCCGGCCCACTGTGGGTGACTGAGCCGACCCTGCGCCTCCTGCTGCGTCTGTCGTCGCCGAAGCACGGTCTGTGCGACCCGCCTGAGATCCATGAGTCCTACACTTCGGGCGCCACCGAAGGCTTGTTGGAGAAGTTCCGCATCGCTCTCAAGAACGCCCGCGACACCGCGATCGCCGTCGGCGATGAGGTGACCTTGGAGTACGTGAAGGCGATGTACTCCAAATTCGTCTCGACCCTCGGCGAATCGAACTACAACCGCGAGATCTACCGCACGGACTGGATGCACCTCATCCGCTCCCAGGCGTTCTCGAACCTGTGGATGAAGGCCTTCAAGGCGCACGAGGAGGGCTTGACGGTGGTGCGGGCGATGGGCACCGACGAACTGCACGTGGCCGGCGACTGGCAGAGTGTCTTCCCCGAGGGACGTGCGGTTACTGAAGTGAAGGTCAAGGACCACTACACCGTCGGCACCCCCGCCCCGGCGGACGCACCGGCCAGTCAGGACTGAGACGGGGAAGGAGAGCGAAGTGCCCGAGCGCAACATCGACTTCGGCAAGTTCGGTGCCCCGAGGTATCAAGGGACACGAGGCCGTCGCCCACCAGCTCGACGACCTCGCCGGCGGCATCGCCACCCCCGTCACCGCCAAGCGCGGCCTGCTGGCCCGTCTCTTCCTCAAGTGTGGGACCGTGGCTCAGCGTGCGCCGCTACGCTCGCCTCGTGAGCGAGATCGTGGTGGTACGTGAAGGCTCTGGGCCGGAGGTCCTGCTTGTGCATGGCGGTGCAGGCCCGCGGACGACGTGGGGCCCCGTCGCTCCGCTGGCCGACCGGTGGACGCTGGCATACGTCCATCGGCGTGGCTATCCGCCGAGCCCACCACCGCAGGAGCGTCAGGACTTCGTGGTGGACGCCCTGGACCTGGCGCCGCTGCTCATCGGCCGCCCGCACGTTGTCGCCCACTCCTACGGCGTCCTCGGGACGTTGATCGCAGCCGCTGCCGCGCCGGGCAGCGTACGCTCACTCACCCTGATCGAGCCGCCGCTCAACTACCTTGTCCCTGACGATCCCGAGGTGGCACGGCTCGAGCGCCTCGGCGATACGGTCCTCGCCCACGGTATGGATACGCCCCCGACCCAACTGCGCGAGTTCCTCCGACTCGCGGGTGCGCCCATCGGCGACGGCCCGCTCCCCGAGGACGTGGTCGCCGGCGTTCGACGGGCGCACGGTGGCCGACCGACCAGCGAGGCGCGCCCACAGCTCGACGCGATCCGTGATGCCGGCATCCCCGTGCTCGTCGCGTCCGGAGACCACGTGGCCGCGCTCGAGCGGATCTGCGACGCCCTCGCGGATACGCTCGGCGGCGAGCGCAGCGTGCATCCGGGTGCCGGTCACTTCGTTGCCGCAGCACCGGGCTTCACCGAACGGCTTGAGACCTTCCTGTGCAAAAGCGTCACGTGACGAGCTTCTTCCACAGGCGGTAGTGCGTTCGATCCCCACCTAGAGCCCCTCCATGACGTGGGCAAGACCGCCAAGTGCCCGACAGCCTCAACACCTGGCCGCCTCGGAAGACAAAGACCAAAGAGACCAAGCTGACTGCGGCTCGCTATCGGGCGGCCTCCACCGAGTAGCGCCGCCCGTCCGCCGCACCACCGACTGCCGGTGGGGAGACAAAGTGAGCAGCTCTGCGGAGTACCCGGAGCAGGAGCGGCGAGATTCACGGTTCAGGCAAGACTCACAGAGCCCCAACACGTGTTCGCTGCCCGACACTTCAGGCCCGCCCAGCTACCAGGGAAGGAGTGCCCCGAACCGGAATCGGCGGACGCTCAGGCCAGCGTCCATCGCGCTGTAGTTGTCGATCCAGCGAAGGCACGCTCTCCCCGGCTCCCTGAGGCTCCTGCGAGGGCTGCTGAACTACTCCGGTCGGTCGCGGCGCTGGCGCTGGTAGGCCGCCCAGTCGTCCGGTGGATACGTTGCCTGTGGCGCGGCCAGGGTTACGTCGATCGCGAGCCCGAGGTCCGTGTCGAAGAAGCCGTTGAGATCGCGGATCATTTCCAGCGCCCGAACCGTGGACTCGCCGAGCGGGCGCACCATGCGGTCCACACCGGAGGGAACTCCCACCGGCTTCATGCGCGCCAGCTTCACCTCTTTGTCGGCGCGCTCGTCCAGGCCGAGCGAGATGTATCCGGCGGCCAGGGCCACGTGCTTGAGCACGTCGCCCACGCCGCTGCACAGTTGGCCGATCCCGTGCAGCGTCTGCATCGGACTGCCCGCGGTGCCGTCCCGGTACCGGTCCTGCCCATGCTGCTGCTCCAGGCGCTGTTGCTCGCTCTTCAGCAGGTCCAGCACCTCGCTCAGCGCACGACCGACGCGGCCGAGCTCCGTCAGATCATGGATCACCGATGCTCCCTCCGATCAACTGACGCGAGCCTACGGCCAGTTGCCCACCCGCGGGAGCTGCGTTGCACAACAGGGCCGCTGTAGTGACGGCGGGAACGGAAGTCCTCGTTGTCAGTTGGCACGACTGGACACCTAATGGCAGGCGAAGGGACGGTCCGACAGCCCTCACGTTGCCATGCCGTCAAGCCAGTCAACCGTGAGGGCCGGGGTCTTCGAACAGACCTGACCGGGGTTGAGAGAATCCCGGCATGGTGATGGCACGGCTCTGGTACTCCTCGTCGCCCGTCGTGGACGGGCATCCGCTCCTGGACGAGCCGGGCTTCTGGCCCGCGCACTTGGCGGACTTGTCCGAGGGGCACCCGCCGGAAGCCTTCGGCTCCGATGCGGGCGATGCCGCCGCCATGCTGGACCAACTCCACGATCCGTCGGCGTGGCCGACGTTCACGGTGCCTCTGACCGGCGGCTTCGCGATCGTCCTGCATTACAACAACGGCGAGGAGTTCACGACCACGGACTACTTCCTCACGCATCCCGACTGGAGCCAGGATCTCGTCCTGGCCAGTGACGATCAGGACCGCATTGGCCCCGGGCTGTGCTGGCCCGAGCTCGCCGCCCTGCTGGAGGCACCACCGGGCGCCGCGGGCGTCACCGACCCGCACGCCCGTCTCCTCCTTCTTCTGCCGGTTCTCGGCGACGGCGCGGTTCCGGAGGAGGCCGTGACCGCGGTGGTCCAGGCGCTCGTCGCTCAGGGTGCTCTTGAGCCGAGCGAGTCGTTGGCCAGGCACCTGCTCCAGGGACACCCCATGTGGGGCGCCGAGGGCTGGTGGTTCGACGAGGAGGAGCGGAGCTGGATCTGTGAAGGCGATCACAGCCCCCGCAAAGTCCCTCTGGGCGATCACCTTCCTCCGCACCAACGGGCGGCCCTCGAAGCCTGCCTCACGTGAGCTGAGCGAGAGTCAGTTGCAGTAGCGGCAGCCCGGCTGCTTCCGACAGAGTGAGTCTGTCCGTGGAAGAGACGGACTCCGCCGCAGGGCCATGATTTGCAAGGTGAATGGGGTTCACCCTCTGATCGGGTGCCATCTGGCCGTGTAGCGCCGTGTAGCGCCGTGGTGGAGGGGTCTGCCGTAGCGATGAATGAGCCAACCGGCAGCTTGGATGTTTCGGACCTCCTCGCCCCGTGTCCCTGGCAGCAGGAACGCCACGACCAGTGGCAGCAGCGCAGATGTTGTAGAGGGCGTAGATCTCGCCGGAGGGCGCGGTGGCGACGTCGTCGAGTTCATGCCCAAGCCTCCACTCCATCCGCATCTACTGACGTACCGTCATCTCAGGGGATGGCAGGCGCCTTCGAAGCCCGTGCCCCGACACCGCTGCTGACCCCGGGGGGGGCGAGCACTGCACGGCGACTCGCCTGCGGTTGAGCCCTGCGTACGGATGCGCTGATATCTGGATGACGTGGCTTCGGGGTGTTGTTAGAACGATGGCATGGGTATCTGGACCGACACCTTCATTGCGCCCGCCACTCCGGCCTTGCTCCCCGCGGAGGAGTTCGAGCGCCTCGTGGTGGATCTCGGCAGGGAGCGACTGGTGCGCATGCCGTGGGCGGTGTTCGCCGGCAAGCTGTGTGTCAACGCCGGTCTGGGCTGGGGCAGTGTCCTGGGACGGGCCCGGTTCGAGCCGCCCGCCATCGGAACGGAACTCGTGTCCGAGGACGGCGTTCCCGATGACGGCCCGGGTGGCGAGCCGCCACCGTGGGGCGTCTCGGTCGAGCGGGCTGTGCTCCTGGCCCGCGGCCAAACCCTCGCCGAAGTCGTTCCCGCACTGCGCACAGCGCCGTACGGGCAGCAGGACATTGCCGTTGCTTTCGACTGCCTCGACTTCAGCAACCCCGCGGTCCTGGACCACTACTGGTACGAGGACGAGCGCACCGTGCTCGCGTGCTTTGCCCTGGCCAAGCCGCAGCACCGGCCGCTGGAGGCGAACACTGGCGGCCGGTCGGGCGGGCCGACGCATCCCGTGCAGACATGCGTGGTCAATACGTTCAAGGCCGGCGAGGGCACTCCCTGCCCCGCCATCAAAGCTGTCGCTGCCAGGCACTTCGGACCCGCACTGGTCACCGGTGAAACCTGGGGGTGAGGGGTGAGTGCCCCGAGCCGATCGGCGGACGCTTCAGGCCCGCCTCGATCGCGACGGAGTTGTCGGGCCAGCGGCTGGCTCCAGTCACGCGCGGGCCCTGGCCAGCCGTGCGCACCGGCGCGTTCGTTGGCACAGGACCCGGTGTCACCAGGAGCTGTCCGGGCGATCGTGTGACTGCCCCCGTGCCTGGGGCGTTGTCGTGGGCATGAGGCAGGGCGATCTGACAGATGCCGAGTGGGAACGGTTGCGGCACAACTGATCTTTGGACTTCCTCACCTCATGTCATGTGTGCCACCTACCCTTTGGGCTCAGCCATCCAGACACAATGGCCGCGGACCCGACAAGAAGGCCCCCACACAGTGGACTTGGACGAGATGTTCGGCGAAGGCTGGTGCGTAACCCTCGCCCCCCACTCACTCACCGAAACCCTCCACCTCATGGGCGTCGCCAACCCCGTCCCCTGCCCCGAGGACCTGAACCAAGCCGCACACTTCCTCCAAGAGCACCAGGGCGAAGGCGCCTTCGTCCTCGGTCACGAAATGCCTGGCGGCTGGACCCTCACCATCGAATTCGAAAGCTGGATCGGCTTCGATGACGATGTCCTGGGCACCCTGGCTGCCGACGGCCACACCGTCATCAGCGCCTAACGTGACCCCGACACGAAGACGGCCACCATCGCCCACGACGGCGCCGTCCTCGGCCGCCTCGAACTGTCCGGCGGCTACTTCGACGGCCCCTCCGGCAGCGTAGACACCACCCACCCCGTCGTCGGCTCCCTCACCGCGGCCGGCTTCGACGCCTCCGATGACTGTGAACCCACCGGCGAAGCCGACACCGAGGAGCCCGAAGGCTGCCTCATCCTCGCCGTACGCGTCCTGACCGGCGTCACCCTCACCGCAGCCGAGTTCGAGGGCCCCTGGACCGGCGGCCTCGCCCGAACTGCCTTCTAATTCCTTCCTAAACCATCTCGCCGGCTCTGTGACGTACCCGGCGAACGCAGCAAAGTCGCAGGTAGGTCTGTCTGTCCCTTCAAAGGAGCCACACCCAAATGCGTCGTGGTCTGAGTGCGCAGCGGGTGTGCCGCGTCCTTGGGGCCCGGCTCTTGGTGGGGCGGGTGACTGTGTGGTTTCCGTGTTCCCCGTCCGTGTGGCGGCGGTCCCTTGGTCGATGCAACCGTGGGGGCCGGACGGGCTGTTCCCGGCGTGGCCGCTTGGCTTTCCGGGCGTCGGCGTGTGAATGCGGTTATGCGGCGCGGTTTCGGGGTGAGGCCGGTCTTCTCACTTGTCGACGAGATCTGCATGTGTCTCGTCGTGCACGCCGGTGTGCTCGGGCGGCGTTCAGTGGTTTTGGGTGGGGTCGGCGGCTGCGGACGTGTCCTCGGTGGCTGCCCGGGCGGCGAGCGGCTGGCATCGTGGGCCGGGGTGTGGGGCGCGGTGCTGCAGGCGGTCAGGGTGAGGCCGGGCTGCGAGCGCCCCAGGCCGTCACCTACCTCATCGACCTCCACCTGGACTGCGCCGGCTATCGTCTGCGGCTGGCCGATCGCACCCGTGCCCTTAACGACCTGGTTTCCCAAGACGGCGCCGCCCGCGTGGGAGTCAGCGCCCGTATCGACCTCGCTGCGGCCGATCTTCTCGGCAAGCTGGCCCTGGTCGCATCCGGCCACGCCATCGCGCTCATCCCCGGGGCGCTGACCTGCGCGCTACGGGCCGACGTCAGCGCCGTGGCCCTCGTCGATACCCCGACCCGTGGCAGCTACGCGATCGCCTCACGCCGCGACCTCCACCCCTGCGCAGCACCGCTCCTGGACCAGCCTGCGACCGCCTTCACCGCGGCCCGCCTGCCCCGAGCCGCTCACCGGCCGACCGGGACGGATGCTGGCCCCGAGGCGTCCGCACCGTACGCCAGCCGCCAAGGCGACTCTCGTACTGCTGTGGAAACGCTGCTCCTCGACGCGTACAGAGCCATGCCTGACGGGACACTCATGGGTACTGATGAGTTGCATGGTGGATGGCTGGCAGAGGGCCTTTCCCGAGGGGCGGGCGGTGACGGAGTGAAGATCAGGGACTGCTACACCGTCGGTGCGGCCACCGCGGCCACCGCGGCCTCGATAGAGCGAATTGCCCTCGCTGCTGACGGCCGACAGTGCTGCTCGACACGGAGGGCAGCACTCCCGCGGCGTCACTCAGGGCCAGGCACGCCGGCTCCGGCCCCAGCGGGTACTAGTGCTGCTCGCTTAACCTGTTGGTCATGAGCCGTTGGGAAGAGTTGACGGGTGGGAAGTCCGGAGAGGACTACGCCGCTCGGTTCGCGGCCCTGGCCGGCAGCGGCAGGGACATGCATGGTGAGGCACGGTTGTGCGCCGCGCTGGTGCCTGCCGGGGCGCGGGTGCTGGATGCCGGGTGCGGTACCGGCCGGGTCATGATCCGGTTGGCGGAGCTCGGGTACGACTGTGTCGGGGTCGACCTCGATGCTTCCATGCTGGCCGTGGCGCGCAGGCAGGCGCCGGAACTGCCCTGGATCCAGGCCGACCTGGCCACGTTCGACCCGGCTGAGCATCATGTTGCCGCGGACTTCGACCTCGTGGTCGCCGCCGGCAACATCTTCCCGCTCCTTGCCGCGGGTACTGAGGCCGCGGTGGTCAGCCACCTGGCCGCGAGCCTGCGCCCGGGTGGCCTCATGGTCGCCGGATTCGGCCTGGACGAAGCCCACTTGCCGGTACCACCGGGCATCACCCTGCCGGAGTACGACGCCTACTGCGCCTCTGCCGGCCTCACCTTCGTCGACCGCTTCGCGACGTGGGACGCCCACCCTTACGAGGGCGGCGGCTATGCCGTGAGTGTCCATCGGGTGCATCGCGACTGAAGATCGCCGATCGGGCCAACCACGAAGCTGGGCCGTTTCGTTTGGATCAGCGTGCGGACCAGAGGAAGCTGCCCGCGATGTGGAGTCCGGCCCTGCGAGAAGGGATGAAGCGATGACATTGCATTCCGATGTGGCCGAGTTGCTGGCGGGGGCCGGGGGGGGGGGCGTGGATGGGCGCGCTGGGCGCGCCGCACACCCCCCCCCCAAC
>NZ_JBHYIG010000056.1:0-25538 GCF_042740015.1 Streptomyces sp. NPDC059037 | reverse complement strand
GGGGGGGGCGGGGCCGGGTCGCCGTGCGCTGCCTGGTGGCGGTCGCGTTCGAGCACGTCCGAACGTCCGCGTACCTACGCGTCGTCTCGGTGATCGCTTCCTCGCAAAGCCGCGACCGGGACCGGGACCGCGCGATCGTGGCCACGATCCTGCGCGACCCCGACGAAATGGGGTCCAAGACGGCGGTGGTCGCCCTCGTGGACGAGATCGCGTATGAAGTGACTGGTCCTGACGAGTTCCGGCAGTGGTCGGCGGAACTGCTGCCGGAGATCGACCAGCTCAAGGCGGAGGGGTACCGCGATTTCATCCGCCGCCGTATCGACGACTGGCTGTTCTACCTGTCCGTCAAGGACGGTCACGTGCCGACACCGGCCGAGTTGGCGGAGGTCACGGACTGGATGCAGCGCTACCTCGCCGAGTGGTCGATGTCGCCGGCGGTACTCGCCGTGGTCGCCGAGTCGGCCCGCACCAAGAAGACCCGGAACATCGCGAAGAACCGAGCCAGAAGCCGCGAGCTGAGAACGGAATGAGTCGGTAGTGGCAATGGGCAGGCGCGCCCACTTCCTCACCCACAAGAACGGCATCATGTCCGACGATCATGCGGAGAACACGCCCAGGATGAAGGCGACGACGTAGGCCCAGTCGGACCAGGTTCTGACGTAGGTGAAACAGGTTGGGTCCGTCGATAAATACCTCGACATCGGTCGCGATGATCGGAGACGCTTCGCGCGATGACCAGAATCGATGACACACCACCTGCGTGGGACGAGCGCACCCAGCTCACCACGTTTCTCGACTACGCACGTGACACCGCCCGCGCCAAGTGCGATGGCGTTTCTGCGGAGAACGCCCGCAAGGCGCTCCTGCCGGGCTCACCGCTGATGACCATGAGCGGAGTGATCAACCACCTCCGCTGGGTCGAGTACTACTGGTTCCAGGTGGTCTTCCTCGGCGAGGAAGACCGGGGCCCCTGGACCGATGAGGACCCCGACCGCGAGATGCGTATCGCCGTCGACTTCCCGCTCACGCAGTTGCTCGACGAATATGCCGAACAGAGCACCCGCTACAGCGAACTGGTCGCCGGGAATGGCCTGGATGATCAGGCCAAGCGCCCCGTCCGCAACGGCCTCCACGTCGACCTGCGCTGGATCCTCCTCCACCTCACCGAGGAGACAGCCCGCCACAACGGCCACCTGGACATCCTGCGCGAGATGCTCGACGGCACAACCGGCGGCTAGATCCGAGGGAGATCACGGGCGGAGCCAGAGTCGGACCGAGGCGACGGTGACGGTGCCGTGGAAGATGTAGCCGCGCTTGCCGAACCTCGTGGCCACAGCCTGACAGTTCTTCAACGCGTCGATCGTCCGCTCGACTTCGTTCCTTCGCCTGTGGATCGGGATGGTCGGGCCGCGTGCGCGGGCGTCCGCCACCGAGGCGGCAAACACGGAGGCGTTCCATGACCGGAATGAGCTGTGGAGCGTCGCCCCACCGGCCCGGAGCGATCAGCACGGCCAGGGGCGGCGGCCACCCTCTCCAGCGAGTTGGATCTCGCAGGTCAGGCCGCCCCGGGTACGTCCGAGTCCCTCGTCGCGGCGATGCTGCCGAGGCGTGCGTCTTTACCCGGCACTCGTGGCGGACTCCTACGAGCCCCGGCGGCGTGCTGCTGGGCCCGGGAGGAGGTCGAATCGACGCTCCCCATCGACCAGCCGATCCGGCGTTCCGCGCCGGCGTCGGCCAGACCCGCTACGAAGATCCCGTCACAGGCGCCGTCCGCCGACACCAGCGCCTGTTTCGTTCGGTCGGGAGTCCGTCCACGACCGAGCGGGCCCCGGTCCGATCCCGCCGCCCCGCGGCCATCGCCTCGTGGACGCGGCGGCCGCGATACGGCCGGAAGAAGGCATAGCCGGGCAACCGCTCCCACGGCGCAAGACCGCTGCCGCTACTCACATCCAGGTCACATCCAGATCACGTCCATATCGAGGCCCCTCAGCCGAGGGTCCACTTGCCCGCGCGCGTTGGTCGAGTTCGAGGCGGAGGCCGGCCGTGTTCATCTCGTACTGCACGGCCGTGATCTTCGCGCTCTCCGGTACGTCGAAGATCACCGAGCGGGTGGCTTTCTCGCCCGGCGGGAGATTCAGGGTGAGGTCGAAGGAATCGCCGATGGTGGGGCTGCCGGGCTTGGCGGCGTACACCGTCCCGGTCGAGTCGACGAGCTTCGACCCCATGTTCCCGGTGTTGCCGTAGGCGGCGTCTCCGGTGCTGAGGATCGTGAACTTCGCTGCGACGAGGATGGGTGTAGCTCTCCCTGAGTGAGATCGTCGCGGTGGGTTGTTGCTGCCGGGTTCGTTTGCCGGATCGTCGTGTCCAGATCGCGTACCGCACAGCACCGCCGACCGCATCCTGCCGATGGACGCCACGGCCCGTGCATTCGGCGAGATTTCTGCCGGACTCGTCCGTAGATTTTGTCGCGCCGAGGGTCGCAGGGCGGCCTGGGCCGTCACGCCGTGGGCGCGGTAGCCCGGGGGTCTTCCTGCGACACCTCGGTGGCCGAGGCGAGCCGCTGCTGCATGCGCAGATGACGGAACTCGTAGTGAGCGCCGGACTGCCGTAGCACTCCCCTGCGGTGCGCTTCGTCGAGGAACGTCATGATTCGCCAGGGCAGCCGCCTCGTCAGGGCCAGCCAGACACGGGCAACGGCCAGTTGCCCCCAAGCGGTGAGCGCGAGTGCGGCGGTGCCCATTGGCACCCACATCTGCGCCGCGACATGGTCGAGCCCGCCCCGCGACGCGAACGCCCAGGCCAGGAGGACACACACCCCGCCCGTCATGACCGCCACGACTCCGGACCGGGAAAGCGAAGCCATGCGGTCCGTGCGCAGGATGACTTGCGGATTGGCCGCCCGGATGAGATCGGAGGGAGCACTGAGCGCACGATAGAGACCCGAAGCGGGGCCGCCGATCAGCGCGATCAGGACTCCGCCCATGGCACCGGGGAGCAGGAACCGGTCGAGCGGGTGCCGGGCGGCGCTCTGAGCGAGCCAGGTCCGGGACTGCTTGGGTAGCTCCGGTAGCATGTTCACCGCATCGGCCGCGGTACGGCCGTCGACGAGGATGCGCAGGTCGCCCTGGGCCACGCGGAAGGTCACCCGCGTGTCGAACGACTCGCACTTCTGGTCGCAGCTCGGCGGATGGCTGCCGTGAGGATATGCCGTGAGCCGGGCGCCTCCGTGTGGGTACACCAGGATGCCGGCGATCTCCGTCGAGGACTCGACGGTGCGGACGCCGTCAGGTGTTTCCTGGTGCGACCACTTCCCGAGCCGCCTGCCGTCCAGGTCGGGCGCCATGGAGGTCTCCACCGCGGAGAACGCGTAGCCGACGGCGCCCACCGTCCCGCCTGCCGCCACTCCGACCAGCAGGCACACGGCCCAGCCGTGCAGAAGCCCGGTCACGAAACGCCGGGCGATACGGCCCTCACCGGCATGGGAAACGGCCGTCCGCACCCCCTGCCGTCTCGCTGCCGCCCACAGGCACAGGGCCGCGGCGAAGCACAGGGCACCGGCCACCATCGGCCACGTACCGAGGTCGTGCCCGAACAGCCATGGCCTGACGATGACGAGCCCCGCCAGGGCGAGGAGGCCACCCCCGGCCTGTGCCGCGAGCCGACCGGCGGGGCTGCCCGCCCAAGGCAGCCCGAGCGGCACCGCATGGCGGGCCAGCCCCGCAACCCCGAAGTACAAGGCGATCAGCACGCCGAAGACCGCGCCCCCGAACAACTCGGCCGCCCAGCCGTCCGTGACCGTGCCGAACTGCAGCCCGAACTGCACGGAGCCTCCGGTGAGGGCGTACCCGAGGCTGGCCACGGCGGCCGTCGACATGCAGACCGTGAGCTGCCGGGGCAGTGCCGTGCGCCCTTCGCTCCGCGTCGCCGACACGGGCAGGAGCAAGGCCAGCCCACCGGTGAATCCGACCAGGTTGCCGACCAGATTGGCTGCCAGTGACGGCCTGTCGTCGACGACGAAGACGTCGCCGCCGACGCTGGAGAGCAGGATGGGGACGGCCAGGATGAACGTGAGTGCCTGCGCGAGCAGGGCGGGCGCCACCAGCCGCAGCGCCCGCGGCACGCAGAGATACAGCTCCCACCAGGCGAGCCGCTTGGTCCCTCGCCGCTCCAACTCGCGGGCAAGCCAGGCCAGCCAGCGCCTGGCGTCCGCTGCGCGCCACCGTGAGTCGACACCTCCGTCGCCGAACGCGGCTGGTACGAACGCGTCGAGGAGGTGCTCTTCGATCCCGGCCGTCGTCCCGAAACGAGGATCGTCGAGGAGCTCTTGGGGGTCGCGGGACACGTCGCCGTAGACCGTGCGGGCCAGGGCCACCATGAGCGGGTTGGTCAGGATCTGCCGGAGCGCACCGGCTGCCGGGGCGCGCGAGTCCTCCTGCAGGGAGTCCAGCACCGGGGTCCACACCGTCGTGCGGCGATCGCGGGGACCACGTAACGGACGCGCGGTGCGCTCCAGATATGACTTCGCCTCGGCGAACTCCAGCGGCAGCAGCTCAAGGACCTCCGCACCAGTGAGCACGTCGCTGCACGCGACCGTGCTGCGCCAGGCCGTGGTCCGCGAGGTGACGAGCACCGGCATGCCGTCGTCCAACTCGGCGTTGAGCCTGCGCATCCCGGTGCCGTACAACGCCGGGGGCAGTTCGTCGAAGCCGTCGAGGACAGGCGCGATCAGCCCGGCGTCGAGCAGCGCCTCGGCCAGTACGGTGCCGTCGGTGGTGGCCGCCAGCGGCCGGTACTCCGCCACGAGCCGCTCGACGAGCCAGGCACGCAGGGCGGTGGTGCCCGGGTCCCAGGCCGCCAGGGGGAAGATCACGGGCACTGCCGTGCCGGGCGTGCGCTTCCTCAGAAGGTCGAGCGTGCAGCACACGGCGAGCACACTCTTGCCCGAACCAGGGCTTCCGAGCACGACCATGCGCCTGGACGGCACCTCCTCGAAGGCCGTGGCGATCGATGCCAGACAGTTGTCTCCGGGCCGGGGCTCCGGCAGCGGGCGCCCACGCCGGATGTTCCGTGTGTCGTCCGTGAGCAGCCTGTCGGCCCACCCCCAGCGGACGTTCAGCGGCTTCGGGTCCTGCAGCCGCCGCAACCGCGCCTCCTGTGCCCATTGGACCCGTACCGCCTCGGCGAGCGCATCAGCGGTCTGTCGCAACACGACGCCGGACTCCGGGGGTTCGTCCGTGCGACTCAGGACGTCCACGAGCAGGGCCGCGACGGACACCACGACGCCGACCACGGATACGACGAACGCGGGGCCGTCGTACTGCACTTGCTCACCGTGCCCGCCGCCGACCCGGCGGAGCGTGACGGCCAGCACGACCAGCGCCGCACAGCCGACGCCGACCCACAGCCTGCGTCGTGTCCAGACTTCCCGCCCACGCATGCCGTTTCCTCCGTACCCCTCGCCTCGTGTGGAACCGAGCGTTTCAAGGAAGATGCGCCTGGCGGCGGGCCAGGGCATTTCTGCAGCGGGGCGCTTAGTGGTGAACAGGGTGGCGCGTGCGCCGTGCACGCTCCGGACGGGGTGCGTGGCTCAGGGAATCGCCCCGGCGCCACAGGGACTGGGCACCTCGACGACCCATGGGCGGGCAAGATGCGGTGAGTACGTGTGTCGTGTTGGCGACATGTGCCGTACCGGTCGCCGGACAGGCGGGAGGCGAGCGTGTTGGCGAAGGAGGCGAGGTCGGCGCGGGATGCGGGCATGGGCTCCTTGAAGGTGAGAGGCGGGATCACCGGCGGGGCGCTGCGGGCCCGGGAGGTGGGCTGGTGGCAGCCGGGGGATCGGGGTTGGGTGTAGCTCTTCTCCGGTGAGATCGTCGCTGAGGCGGTGAGTTTGTAGGTGGCCTGGTCGACAGCGGGATGCAGTCGTCGGTGTTCGGCCTGGACGTGGAAGTTCCAGTACGCCGGGAAGTCGTCGTTGCTGATGACGGCGCGGAGGACGAGGAAGGCCTCGGCGCCCGGGACGCTCCATCTGCTGCCGGTGAGGTCGAGTCGGTCGGCGATGAGGTGGCGGGCCGCGCCTTCGATGATGCCGCTGGCGATCGGCAACCCGGCAGCGAGGGCCCGGTCGTAGTGGATGAACTCGGCGTTGTTGTTGAGGTATTGACAGGCCTTGTCGGCGGCCGTCCGTTGATCACCTGTGAGCTTGCGGCGGTCGGCCTCGGCGCGGATCTCGTGGGCGGCCTGCTGGGCGCATCCGCGAAGGATTCAGGCGGTCTTGGTGGCGATGCAGTCCTCAGCGTCCGCGTCCGCGTCGGTGGGAGCGTGGAAGCAGCGGGATGCGACCCAGAGCTTCTCGGTCACGTGGACAAGGTCGAGGACGATGTGGATGGCCACGCCTCGGCGTTCGGCCTCGGCCTGGATCAGGTCGAGTTGGTGGCGGGCGCCGTCGACGAGGACCACCCAGCACCTGCGGTGCTGCGGGTCGCGGGCTTCGGCCTGGTCGAAGGCGGCGGCGATGACGTACTCGGGATCGTGCTCGACCGAGCCCGTCAGCCACTTGGCCTGTGCTTTCGGTCCGGGCCGCGGGACACGCGTGGGCCTGCGGCCGCCGGGTGGGGCGATGGTGTCGTGCGGGTGGCTCTCGCTGGGGCGAGCGGCACGTGTGCGGGCGTCACGCCGGGCTGGCTGATCAGGCGTGCTCATGGGACCGCTGTGGGTCACGCGCCCGTCGAGGACTGCCTGCTGATCGACGACAAGGGCCGGCCCCTGTTCCGCCTGTCCGCCTATTACGGACCCTTCGCGGATGACCAGCGGTTCAAGACGCAGACCACGAGGGATCTCCCCATGACCGGTTCGCTCCTGACGGACTTTCTCTTCCGGGCTGAGGCAACCTGCCCTGGCTCCTCCTCCATGCCGACGTACGCGAGCGCCGGGAGTCGGAGGAGAGGTGCCGGCCGAACAGAAGGCTCCAGGCTGGCTCTCGCGTCTTGCCTCGGACCGAGCCGGTGTTTTGTTCCATCTCGGTTGATCTGCTCTGTGGGAGAGGCTCCGACCTGGGTTGACCAGAAGACTTGAGATGCGGGTCCGTCAGGAATCTCAGTCGACCTGGACCCGAATGCGCGGATGCCGGGTGGCGTCTCAGTTGATCTGGTTCATCTCCATGGCTTCGCACTGATGTCACGACTGGGTGGCCATGGCCAGGGCTGTGAGGAGCCGGACCTGGCCCGCGGTCAGGTGCCGTCCACTGCCGCTGCCTGCTCCTGGAGAGCATTGATAAGGGTCGCGAGCTGGGGGTGGTCGCGGCGGCGGCTGATCGTGGCAACGCCGATGTGCCGAGTCGGACCCGGCTCCTTGATCGGGACGATGCGCACGCCTGGCACCTCCGGGGCCAGCGCGATGGAGGGGATCAGCGAGATCCCCATGCCTGCGGCGACGAGCGAGCGTGCGAAGAAGTAGTCGGTTGTCGTGCCGCGCATCTCCGGCTTGAAACCGGCGCGCTCGGCGTAGCGCCGCAGGTACGCCTCTGTCTTGAGGCAGCCGAGCACCCAGGGCTCGGTCGCCAGTTCGGCAATGTCGAGCGCAGCGCGGCCGGCCAGTCGGTGGCCCTCGGGTAGCACGACGCGCAAGGGGTCTTTCAAGAGCGCAGTCCACCGCATGCTGGAGTTCTGGCTCACTTGGCCGGGCAGCGGGCCGTCGAAGTGATAGGCGAGTGCGAGATCCACGGCGCCCTGGCGGACCAGGGGCAGGCTGGCTTCGGGCTCGCCCTCCCTGACATGGAGCACGGTGTCGGGATGGGCTGCCGTCAGCCGGGCGAGGGCGCCGGGCAGCAGAAGCCTGCCGCCGCTGGTGAACGTGGCGACGGTGAGCTGCGTGCGTCCCGTACCAAGCCGGTCGACCTGCTGTTGTGCGTGCGCAAGCTCCGCTGTGACCGACTCGGCGGCCTGGACCATGATTCGACCCGCCTGGGTGAGGGTGACCCCGCGCGTGCTGCGCGCTACGACCTGCGCTCCGAGGCTGCGCTCCAGGACGGCCACGTGCTGGGAGACGGCCGAGGGCGTGAGGAGGAGGGCTGCTGCAGCCTTGTTGAAGCTGCCGTGCTCCGCCACTGCCCGCAGTACGCGAAGCCGCTGTACATCAATCAACAGTATTCCTTAACGCGTATCCAGTAAGTCGGCACTTCTGCTGGTGACCGTAGATCTTCACGATGGGGGCATGCAAAGAATCTGTGTCATCGGCGGCAGCCGGTACTTCGGAAAGGTCCTGGTCCAGCGCCTGTTGGCCGTCGGGCACCAGGTGACGGTGATCAACCGCGGCTCCACCCCGCCACTTCCCGGTGTCGAGCACCTTGTCGCCGACCGCGACGACGAGACCGCCCTGGGCGTCGCGCTCGGCTCCCGCACCTTCGACGTGGTCGTCGACCAGGTCTGCTACACCCCCGTGCAGGCCGCCATCGCGGCCCGCGCCTTCCGCGGCCGCACCGCTCGGTACGTCATGACGTCCACGATCGAGGTGTACGACCCGGCGACCGCCGCACTGCCCGCCGTCCCGTACGGCACACCTGTGCCGGAAGACATCGTGGACCCCGCCGCCTGGCTGGTGCGGATGGACTTGCCCTGGCACGACGCGGCGTACCTGGAAGCCCACTACGCCGAGGGCAAGCGCCAGGCGGAGGCCGTCTACACCCGGGACGGCGGTTTCCCGTTCGCCTCCGTACGCAGCGCCCATGTACTCGGCGGCGGCGTGCAGGAGTTCACCGGCCGCCTTGCGCACTACATCGAACGCATCGGCCAGGGCACGGAGATCGCCGTGCACGCCGAAGCACTGCCCACGGTCTTCATCCACTACGAGGAGCTGGCGGACCTGCTGCTGTGGGCGACCACGGCCACCGACTTCACCGGCCCGGTGAACGCCTGCTCCGACGAACTGCTCGACGTACGCGGCCTGGCCGCCGTCATCGCCGCGCAGACCGGCCGGGAACCCGTGTACCGGACCATCGCCGCGGGAGAGGCGGCCTCGCCCTTCTCCTTCGACCGCCACTACGCCATGAGCAACACCCGTGCGAAGGAACTGGGCTTCTCCTTCTCCCGCACCACCGACTGGCTGCCCAGCGCCGTCGCCGAAGCCCTCAACGCATCCGCCCCCCAAGCCACCTGAGGAACTCACCCACCATGCGATACCGCACCATCGGGAACACCACCGTCAGCGCCGTCGGCCTGGGCGCCATGCCGCTGTCCATCGAGGGACGACCGGACGAGGAACGGGCCGTCGCCACCATCCACGCCGCCCTCGACGCGGGCGTCACGCTCATCGACACCGCCGACAGCTACCACTGGCACGCGGGCGAGCAGGGCCACAACGAACTCCTCATCGCCCGCGCCCTCGCCCGCTACGGCAGCGACACCTCCGGCGTCCTCGTCGCCACCAAAGGCGGCCGCGGCCGGCCCGGCGACGGCACCTGGACTGTCACCGGTACTCCCGGACACCTCAAGCGCGCCGCCGAGGCATCCCGGAAGCGACTGGGCGTCGAGGCCATCGGCGTCTACCAACTGCACAAGCCGGACCCGGCCGTGCCATGGGCCGACTCCGTCGGCGCACTGCTCGAACTGATCGACGCCGGCACGATCCGCGCCGCCGGGATCTCCAATGTGAACACCGCCCAGATCCGCGAGGCGCACGCGATCCTCGGCGACGGGCTCGTCTCCGTACAGAACCAGTACTCCGTCGCCGTGCGCGGCAGCGAGCCCGAACTGCGGCTGAGTACGGAGCTGGGCCTGGCCTTCCTGCCCTGGAGCCCACTGGGCGGCATCGCCCGTAGCTCCCTCGACGGCCCGTCGGGCCCGACCTCCGCGGGCACCGCCTTCCACCGCATCGCAGCCGAACGCGGCGTCAGCCCGCAGCAGATCGCCCTGGCGTGGCTGCTCACCCGCTCCCCGGCAATGATCCCTGTGCCGGGAGCAAGTCGCCCGGCATCCATCCAGGACTCGGCCCAGGCCGCCGAGCTCAAGCTGAGCACGGCGGAGCAGGCACTGATCGACGATGCGCCGCCGAGCTGAACCGACGCCGCTCGACGTCCGTTGCGGCGGACGTGGCGGGACTCCGCGGAGGCAGCTGCTGATCTCCAACAAACGGCTCAGATCGTTGCCGGCGGAGTCTGATGACGGGGCGGTTTCGTGTCGCCGATGCTTGACCGGGCAGTATTCCGCAGTCCGCGCCGGGCGGCGCGGCTAGCGTGGTGTGGTGTGGTGTCGTTGGCTCAAAGCGCGGCCGTCCTGCGCGAACAGTTCGTACGCCGCCGGGGAGTACCACCCCGCTCCTACCGCCGCTCCTTCACCAACACGCCCTAACGAACAAGGCGGAGCTAGTGGTGCTGGTCGGCAGGATCTGCTGATAGAGCGCCACCAACACACCGTGCACGGGATGGCCCTCTGCATCCTCCTCGGCCTCATCGACCAGTTGGGCGAGGGCCTCGCCCAGTTCTCCTCCCTTCGCAGGGCTCAAACGCAGGTGGCGCAGTGTCAGGTGGGTCTCGACGGGAGAGCGGTCAAGCTCCTGGGCAACCGCGGCGAGCATCGCGGCGGTGCCTGCCACTTGGGGTTCGGCGACGACCATCTGGCGGGCCGTGCGCTGGTAGTCCTGCTCGGTGCCGCGGCAGACCTGGCGGGTCTTGGCGTTGTGCCCCATTCCGGCTTCGCGGAGCACTTTGAGGTGCTGGGCCACGTTGCCCTTCTTCTCTTCGCGTCGAGCTGCGCCGCGAGCTGGGGCAGTGCTCTACTCCCTTCCATGACGACTCAGACGAAGCTTGCGCCGGCCCCCGTCATCGATGAGACGGCCCGGCTGCTGACCGAGCACTACGTTTTCCCCGAGATAGCCGAGCAGCTGACCGGCCTGCTGCAACGCCGCCTCACCGAGGGCGCCTACGACGTCGACGACGCCGAGGAGCTCGCCCGGCTGGTCACTGCGGACCTGCAGTCCGTCAACGGCGACCGGCACCTGAGGCTGAAGCACCACGCCACCCCTGTGCCCTCCAAGAAGGGGGCGGCCAACCTGGACGCCATGCGCCGGGACTTCGACTCCTGTCTGGGCGGTGCGCCCCGGGTGGAATTGCTGGACGGAGGGGTGGCCGTACTGGAGCTGGCACCGATGCTGTTTCCGCTGGAGTGGGCCGCCGAACCGCTGAGCGCCGCGCTCACCGTGGCCTCCCGCGCCCGGGCTCTGATCGTGGATCTTCGTGCCAACGAGGGCGGCGACCCGGACACGGTCGCCTTCGTCTGCAGTCACCTGCTGGACGAGCGCACCCACCTCAACACCATGCACTGGCACGGCGGCAAGCGCGTCGAGCAGTCCTGGAGCCTGCCGCACGTCCCCGGCGCCCGCTTCGGTGGCAGCAAGCCGTTGTACGTACTGTCCAGTGACAGCACCTTCTCTGCCGCTGAGGAGCTGGCGTACGACCTGCAGCAGCTCGGTCGCGCCGTAGTCGTCGGCGAGCCCACCCGCGGCGGCGCGCACCCGCGGGACGGCTGGACGGTGCACCCGCATTTGGAGGCCAGTATCCCTGTGGGCCGTGCCGTCAACCCGGTCTCCGGCACAAACTGGGAGGGTGTCGGTGTGCAGCCGGACATCCCCTGCGCTGCCACCGATGCCCTCGACCGCGCACACGCGCTGGCCCGCGCCCAACTGGCAGGCTGACCCAGTCCAGCTCGGGCAGTGGGGGTTGTCGACGGTTTGGGGGGTTGTGTTGTGTGTTGTGGGTGTGGTGGTTGTTGATGGGTTTGGGTGTTGCTTGTTGTCTGGCGGGCGTTTGTTCCTGTCGGCGCGTGGTCGTCTGGTGCGGGCTGTGGTTGGTGTTGGTGGGTCGGGGGGTGAGGGAGACGGCGAAGGGCTTGAAGCTGTGTCGGTGCAGGATGTGGGGCACGATGAGGATCGTGGCTTCGGTGGCGCGGGCTGTGGTGATGTTGCCGAGGTCCTCGATCTGTTCGGGCTGCCAGCCCAGGTCGCCGAGCAGGCCGGTGACGGTCCTCTTCGCGTGTTCGCCGTCGCCCGGGAGGTAGGCGGTCGGTGGGGTGGCCAGGGTTTCGGGGGCGGTCATGACCATGAAAAGCATGGTGTTGAGGGTTTTGACCACGTGGGTGTCGGGGAGCGGGGTCTGGAGCTTCTCGGTGAGGCTGCTGCCGGGGTAGGGCAGGTTGCCGGGCAGGCCGTCGGTGGTGTCGCGGGTGGCGTTGGAGACGTCGATGAGGATCTTGCCGGTGAGTTCGGTGAGTTCGGTGAGTTCGGTGAGTTCGGTGAGTTCGGTGCGGAGGTCGGTGAGGCGGTCCAGGGTGCTGTTGCCGGGCGTCGCGTTGATCATGATGTCCGTGGTGCGGGCGGTGGTGTCTTGGGGGTTGCGGCTGGTGAGGGTGATGTGGTGTCCGGCTGTGGAGAGCTTGCCGGCGAGGTTGGTTCCGACGCGGCCGGTGGCCAGGTTGCCGATGCTGGTGATGGGGTGATGCTCCTTGCGGTGTCGGGTGGGGGAGAGCGGGGATTTCCCCGTCGGGCGGTCGGTGAGGGGGCCTTGAGGGCGGTGCTGTGGATGGCGGGGGCGGCGGCCAGGGAGTTGGGGCTGGCGGTGTTCCAGGGTTTGCCCGTCAGGTCGGTGACGGTGCCTCCGGCCTCGGAGACCAGCAGGGCGCCGGTGACCAGGCCGGAGCGGACGTCGGAGAACTGCCAGAAGGCGTCCATGGGTCCGGCGGCGATGTGGATGAGTTGCATCGTGGCGGGAACGGACACGCGTACGACCAGGCCGTTGGTGAGCATCGCGGTGACGGAGTCACCGATCCGCCGGTAGGTGCTCTCGTCCTCGCCGGGCTTGGCCTGGCCGGTGCCGATGAGCGCGGCGCCCAGGTCGGTCTTGGCGGACACCTTCAGGGGGCGGCCGGCCAGGCGGGCACCGCCGCCGGCGACTGCGGTGTAGGTGTCGCCGGTCAGCGGCAGGTGGACGACGGTCAGTACCGGCTGGTTGTCGCGGACCAGGGTGGCGGTGAGGGCCCAGTCCTCCATGCCGTGGACGTGGTTGATGTTGCCCTCGGCGGGGTCGACGACCCACCACTGCCCGGGCGGGAGCGCGCCGCCGGCCAGCTCGTCCTTGGCCCACTGCGATCCCGGCCGGGCCCGCAGCAGGGGTTTCCGCAGCATGTCCAGCACCGCGTCGTCGTTGGCGTGGATCTCGCCCACGACCTCGTCCAGACTCGCGCCCCGGGCGTGCGAGGTGTGGCGGTCGCGCAGTGTGACGCCGGCGGTCTTCACCGCGGCGGTCACGTCGGCAAGGAGCGTCGTGCCGGCGTCGAAAGGCATGGCTGTGCTCATGGTGGGCTCCCTGGGATCGGTCGGAACGGGGCGGCTGTCTCGCCCCCGCACTTCGAACGTAGGCCGCCCAATCGTTAACAACAAGTGCATGCTTGTCACTTGTAGAGTTACTTTCATGCAACTGGATTTGAATCTGCTCACCGCCTTGGACGCCCTGCTGGAAGAGGGCAGCGTCGCCGGCGCGGCAGCACGCCTGCACGTCACCGCACCGGCGATGAGCCGCTCCCTGGGCCGTATCCGCAAAGCCACCGGTGACCAGATCCTGGTCCGTACCGGCCGCAGCATGGTCCCCACCACCCGGGCGCTGGCCATGCGCGCCGACGTCCACGCCCTGGTGCAGCAGGCCCACCAGCTTCTGTCCGCGCAGCAGGAACTCGACCTGGCAGCTCTCGACCGGGTGTTCACCGTGCGCTGGCACGACGCCCTGACCGCCGCCTGCGGCACCGCCCTGATCACCGCCGTCCACCGTCAGGCCCCCGGCGTCCGGCTGCGCCTGTCCGCCGAACCCGGGACGGACGACGCCGAGCTGCGCCGGGGTGAGACCGACCTCGCATCAAGCTCCAGCGCTCCGACGCTCCCCGACATCCGCCACCGCCTCGTCGGCAAGGACCGGCTGGTCGTCGCCGTCCGCCCGGGCCACCCGCTCACCACAGGCCCGCTGAGCCTTGAGCGTTACGCAGCTGGCGAACACCTCACCGTTTCGCGGCGCGGAAGCCTGCGCGACCCGATCGATGACGCCCTGGCCACACGCGGCCTGGAACGACGCGTCGTCGCCGCCGGGCCCACCGCCGCCTTCGCACTGCAACTCGCCCTCGGTACCGATCTGGTCGTCACTCTCCCCGACGCGGTCACCCGCACGGCCCGGGAACAACTCGGCCTGGCCACACTGCGGCCGCCACTCCAACTGCCCGACGTACCCCTGTACCTGCTGTGGCACCAGCGCTACGACGACGACCGCGCCCACAGCTGGCTGCGAGAGCTGGCCACCGAAACCCTCCAGGCACTGTTCACTCCACCGGCCGCCTCTCAATAGCGCCTCACCAACCGGGCCGGGAGGTGACGGAGACGCCCCGGGAAGAGCCTGCGGCACCCGACTCCCGTTTCTCGTGAACATCACCAACGCGTGCGAGCGTGCGACTGCCCATCTCGCGTCGAGACGACGTCATACGTCGCGTACACAGCCACTGCGCGAACGGCCTACCGCCGGCCGCGTGGCGGGCTGCAGTAGTCCGCCAGGGGCTTGAGGGTGAGGTCGTCGGGAGGCCGGGCGTGTCCGGCGATGGTCAGCCGGCGGTTGTCGAGATCGACGTCGTCGAGCATGAGGGTGGCGATCTGGGCGAGTCGGGCGGTGTGGACCGCTGCGGGCGCGGGGACGAGCCGCGCCGCCGGGGTGGCCGCAGCCGCGGCGGCGCGATCTTCTTGGCTGGGTAGGAGCGGTTGCAGCACGCCGTACTCGTTCTGCCCGACCTTGATGCGGCTGGTGGGGTTGCGGAAGATCAGCCCGTGCTGTTTGGCCCAGGTGGACAGGGATTGCAGGGCGACAAGCTGATCACGTCGATGGCGGCCATCCACGGATTTCATGTGGGCGGGGACGTCGTCGTGAGTCACCTCCCGCGGGTGGTCGTAGCGGTTCGGTCACTCCAGCCATGCCGGACGGACCTGGTTGAGAGAGAGCCAGACCGTGCCCTCCCGTCGCGGGAGACTGCGGGGGCCGTTGCGCGGGGCACGGGTCCAGCGCTCGGCTTCTGAGTGGTTGCCGGGTGCGAGTCATTCAGGCGTTCGACGAGCCGGCGCTCGAAGGATGGTTCGCTGTCGTCCTCGAGGATCCCCATCTCCTCCAGGACTATGACGATGTGGCCGGCGGGCAGGTCCAGGGCCCCGCAGCGGGGAGAAGATCTCTGTGTGCCGAGTTCGTCGCCTTCGGCGTGGCCGGTGAGGACGACGGCCGGGCCCTGGTTGACGGCGAAGGGGATGTTGCGTCCCTGGCCGCGGGCCTTGGCTGACTGGTGGGCAAGGTACTTCGCGCAGGTCAGCCACGGGCCGGCCAGGTCGGCGTCGGCCAGGTCGGTGTCGGCTGGGTTCGGTGTCGGCTGGGTCGAGCCGGCCGATGTCCTGGGGGATCTGCTCGAGCAGCGGCGGCTGGCGCCGGTCCGGGTCCGGGCGTCAGGGCGGCGCGGGAGGCGGTGTGCGCGGAGGCCCGCGCCGTCGCCGTCCTCCCCTCCCCGGGGCCGGGGGCGCCGGTCTTCTGCGGTTGTCTTCGTGCCGAGGGCGGGCCTGGCACCGGCGCAAGCGGCAGTGGTCCCATTTCAGGGGCTGGAGGCGGCGGCAGCTGGTGCAGTGCGCCGCGTGGTGCCCGCGGCCGGACAGGTAGCGGGTGTGGCAGAGCCGTCCGCGGAAGTCGCCCCGGGCCAGGCAGCCAGGGCGGGAACTGGTGGGCTTGACATGGCTTTTCGGGAAGCGTGCCACCGATTGACTCCGGCGGCAGCGACCGGCCGTCCCCCCCCCGCTTGGGGATCGCCGTCGGCGCGGCAGTGCCCGAGCCGAGACCGGCCCGACTGTGACCGGCCCGAACCGTCTCCTCCTGGCCGGGACCCGGGGCGGTGAGCCCTCTGCGGCTCGGGGATCAGGAGGTTGCCGGGCTCGCAGCCGAGGACGACGCAGTTGACGTCCAAGTCTTCCGGCTTGGGGGAGACCGGCTGACCGGACCACGGCCCGGACATCTTGCAGGCCGAGATCACCAGGGACATTGATCATGCGGAGGAGCCTCGGAGTGACTCCCGGCGTTGTCCTTTGTCATCCCATCGAGTCGTTTGACATCGACCCCGGCCGTTTCAGCTTCTCTGACAGTGAATCCCGTCGTGAGGGGGTGTGCAGGCCGGGGGTGTCGGGTGTCGGTATCGGCTGGGGCGGACGGGGTCGTGCCGCCCGCCCGGTGCAGTGTGTCGTGCCGGGTGGGTGGGCGCGGGCGTCGGCGAGGTCCGCTGGTGGACTGTGTGTTGTCGGTCAGGTTCGAGGACGCGCGTTTGGTACGGCCGTTTCGGTGGCCGCCAGGTGGGCGCCATGGCTACAGGGTGGGCAGGCCGTAGAGGGAGAACTTTCGTCCGCCGGGCGGGCCCGAGGCGAAGCCCATGCACAGCTGCGGTTCGCTCGCCTGGGGCCCGTGCAGCACGGCGAGGCCTTCGGGCTCGCGGTGCGTGAGCCGGTGGCCGGCCTGGGACTTGTGCTCCTGCACGACCGCTCCCGTGCGCAGGTCGATGCAGTGCAGCAGCACCGTGTTGTCCGGCTCTGAGGAGCTGGTGGCGTCGCGGCCGGAGCCCATCAACTGGTATGCGTAGTCGCCGTTCAGTGTCATGCCCTGAAAGGGCAGGCCGAGGTCCATGCCCGGCTGGGCGAAGTCGGCCAGCGGCCTGAAGACCCCGGCTGTGAAGGTGTCCAGGTCGTAGAGCGCGTAGCGACGGCGCTCGGGGAGCCCGTGGCGCAGCAGCAGACGGCGGTTGTTCAGGTCAAGGGCGGCGCAGTTGGCGGTCGAGCCGGGGTGCGGGCGGTAGACGGTCACACGGCGGTCGGCGCTGTGCAGCACGGTGTTCTCGGCGTACGGGAAGCGGCCGATCGCGCGCCCGAACCCGGAGGCCGGGTTGGCGTCGCACTCGACCCACAGCGTGACGGCTCCGCCCCAGCTGCTGCGGGAGCTGTCCACGCTGATCGCGGTGCCGTGGCCGAAGCCCTTGAGGTACATCCGGCCCAGCACCTCGCCGTGCATCGACAGCCGGTTCAGGCAGAGGTCACCGGCATCGTGCCGCTCGGTATGGCTGTAGGTGCGCGATTCGCCCGGGAGCTGGACCCCGCTGGGGATCACCTGGAGCGCGTAGAGGTGCCCGTGGAGCTCGTCGAAGGCGAAGGACTGCATCACCGTCGCGTGATGCAGCGTCTTCTCGTGGATCAGGCGGGTGCCGGGGTCGGCCAGGTCGAAGCGATCGCCCGGAATGTCCGGGGTGCTGTCCCGGCCGGCGGCAAGGGCCTTTGGGACATTGAGCGCTGCTGCCGCAAGCACCACGCCGCTGAGACCGAGCACCGTTCTGCGGCTTGGCGACGTGAGGCCAGGCGCTGTCGATGAATCGGTAACCTGTCGAAATCGCATTTCAGTACTTTCAACGCCCGTACACCTGCGTGGGGAACGGGCGCGCGGCGGTGCCGTGAAATTCAGCCATTCGCTGTGCCCGTCTGCGGCCGACCTCTCGGGGACAGCCGTGGCGTCATGGTCGGGAGTACCAGCAGACGCGTTGACATCCAACCCAGTCGCCGCAGGTCAGCGAGCCGCACACGACTGACTTGCTGTCAAAGGGACAGAAGCCGCGTCGAAACGGCAGCGTTGGTCGACGGTTTCCGGAGGCAGTTGGCGATCAGCAGGCTCGTGAATGCCGAGGAGAAATGACGGCACTGCCGAGCCGACAACGCCTGGCACGGCCGGCCGCCCGTCCGGGCTGCCGGCCGTCGATGCAGGCCCTGCGCTCCCGAAGCCACACCGCAGCGCAGCGACAAGCAACCATGCGTGAAGCCCTGCCTCGTGACTGGTCTCGGGCCAAGAGGGCTGTCTGTGGAGATGGCTACGGTTTTCCTCCGGTGTCCTCGATGGCGGCCATGCGGTGGGCAATAGCCCGGCATGCCCGGGCGAGTTCGGGCGGGTGGAGATCGGTGAGTTCGGTGTCGAAGGTGGCGAGGATCCCGGCGATGCCGGCCCAGGACCAGGCGCCGAGGGTGAGCCGGCAGTGCTCGGCGCCGAGGTGTTCGACGACGGAGCCGCCCGGTGCGAAGCGGGCGACGACGTCGGCCGGCAGGCCAAGCCGGGCGCTGGCGGTGCACGGCCAGCCGGCGGCGGTGTCACCGCGGTCGTGACTGCTCATGACGAAGCGGGCGAGGTCGTCGTGGGGGAGCTCGCGCGGGCTGAAGGGGTGCGTCGTGGGGCGGGGGCGGAGCCGGTCGACCCGGTGCACGCGCCACTGATCGTCTTCGAGGTCGTAGGCGACCACGTACCACCGGCCGGCCCAGACGACCAGATGGTGGGGCTCGATGCGGCGGGCGGGCAGGAAATCGTCGTCACCGCAGGCAGGGCGTGGGCCGTCGGCGCGCAGCGTTTCGCTGACCAGTACGTGTCGGTGGCGCACCGCGGCTCCCACGGCAGTGAGCGCGGCCGGGTCGATGGGGGGTGCCTCAAACTCCCAGTAGTTCGCCAGCCTGGTCAGGCGCAGCGACTTCATGGGCTCCCGCAGCGCGGCGGGCATGGCCTGTTCCAGGGTGACCAGCGCCCGCGCCGCACATCGGCCTCGGCGCTGCGGCTGCGCGACCGCGACGCGTTCTGGGACCGCCGCGGCCGGCTGCTCGGCCACGGCCCCGATCTCACCGGCCACCCCGGAATCGACGTCGACCGCATCACCCTGCGCAGACTGCTGGCCGAGGCGGTCGGCGACGACCTGCACCTGGGCAGGACCGTGTCCCAAGTCGGCCGCGGCGACGACGGCACACCCCGCGTGCTGTTCACCGACGCCGAACCGGTCTCGGCGGATCTGGTGGTGGGCGCGGACGGCACCCACTCCGTGGTCGCCCAGCACCTGGCGGGAGGCCCGACCAACAGCCCGGCGGGCATCATCGGCTTCTCCGGCCGCACCCTGCGCGCGGACCTGAGCCCCGGCGAACAGCAACGGCTCGGCCCACGATCGGGGCTGGCCATGGGACCACGGGGGGCGGCGTTGTACGTCGGCTTCCTCGACCCGGTCAACAACGCCGTGCTCGACGCCCCCGAGCTGCGGATGTCCGTCACCACCGGCCCCACCTACATCTGGGGCGCCATGTTCCCCGAATCCGCCGCGACCGACTCCCTGCGCGCCCTGCGCGACGGCGAGTTGCAGGCCGCGCTGCTCGAACGATTCCGCCGGCGCGGCTGGGCCGAGCGCCCCCTTGAGGTCATCGCCCGCGCGGCCCCGCACAGCATCGCGGCATACCGCTTCAACGCCGCCTCGACCCGCACCGCCGACCTCGCGCCCTGGCCCGCGGGATGTATCACCGCGCTCGGCGACGCCGTCCATGCGACACCCCCCACCGCCGGCATGGGGGCCGGCGCGGCCATCCGCGATGCCGCCGCCCTGCTTCAGCACCTGGGCGACATCGCTGACGGCACCACCACACCTGCCGATGCCGTGCACCGCTTCGAGGCAGGCATGCGCCGACGCGGCAACGAGATCCTCACCCTTGCCATGCGAACGGTCCGCCTGGTGCTGGCGACCGACACCCCACTCGGCGCCGCCGCCACCGCCGTGGCCACCCCGATCCTGTCCGCCGCGGCCCGGCTGCGTCATTGACGATCAGTGCCGGTGCAGGCCACGCGGCTCAGCTTGTCCTCTTGCCCTCCGGCTGATCCCTGACCCCCCGGGAACGCATCGTCCGTCGAACAAGCCCGCCGCAGGCGCCGCCTCGCAGACGAACAGGGGACATCGCGCCCATCGCCTCCGCTGCCGACTCGCACGAGCTCGTACAACACCGAAACCACATACCCGAGCAGCGCGCGAACACTGTAATCGGCACAGGGAGCGCGGTCGCCTACCAGGAACAAGGCACCCACCCCCTCCGAGACGACACGCCCCGAGCCGGACCACCACCCCGCTGCGCCCACCTTCCCCAACCCGGCCCCGCCAAGAGCGGCACCGACACGAGACGGCCCGACCCAGGCCAGACACCACGCGGCGCGAGACCTACGCGCCGCCCTCGCCCTCACGTACCACAAGCTCCTCACGAGCCCAGTCAAGGCCGAGCCCGGCAAGTTGCCCCAACTGCGCCATGTCGAGCCCGGCGCGACGTTGCCGGGCGGTGTGCAGACGCTGACGGAGCCGGATCTCGACACCATCGATGGACACGCTGAACGCCGGATCGACGATGTGCTGATTCCTCTCGCCGACGAGGGGACCGACATGATCGAGGTGATACCGAGCAGCCGCTACCACCAGCCGGAAACGCTCACCCCTGCTGCGTCTACGTCCCCCCACTCCAGACGGAGCCCTGCCCCCCTGCCCGCTCCCAGCACCGAGACCTTGCAACTGCCCAGTGCCGGCCACCTCGATGCCTGAGCCCGCCCCGGCCGGAGACACACCGACACCGCGACCCACGAGCTCGGCACGATGCTCAGGACCCAGAGTGCCCCACCGGGCGAGCTGCCCACAGACCCATCGGCCGAGGTCCTCACCGCCATACAACCGCGCCCCGCCCAGAAGCTCACATACATCCCCGCCGTCACTCACATACAGATCGACGAGCGTGAGATGACGTTGCCAGGCAGCGTTCCACGGACCCTCCACCCGCCAGGGCACCACCTGGCCACCCACCCGCACACCATCCAACTCCCGTACACGGTCCGGCCAGCGCCGGGAGAAGGCCTCCCGCCTGCAGTCGGTCATGATCCGCCCGATACCGTGCACGATCCCCTCGACCGTGATCGCCTCATCACGGCGGGGGAGCAGATGCCGGTAGCGCAGGGCGTAGGCCTCGATGGCACGCCACGCGGCCTGCCACGCATCCTCACGGGGCGCCCATTCGATACCGAGCTCCTCGAGCTGCCCGGCGACGACCGCCTCCAGCCGACCGCCCCGATACGCCTTGCGCCAGGACTCGATCTGCACACCGAGCAGCACATCCCCTTCACGGTGATCCCGCGGGACCTTCAGGTGCCCAGCGCGCTCACGGAAATGCCGAGCAGCGGCCAGGGCCCGCGCTTGGTCGTCGGCGAGACTCTCCCGCACACACAGTTGCACCCACTGGGCGATATCGCCCGCATCGCGCTCACCCAGCAGAAACTCCAGCAACCCGCCAGACACACCAGCCCCCGCGCCTCCGTCCACTCCAGCGCGATCCCTCCGGCTCCCCCCAGCCAGGGACTCGGCCACCCACGGCCGGTGCGCCGTACGAGGAGAGACGAGTTGATCGACCAACGTCTCACTATGAGCGCGCAGCGCCCGCAGCAGGGCGACGACGCCGTCCCAGGCGGGCCCGTACAAGTCACCGCCACTGCCCGGCTTCAGATGCACCACGGGCACGACGATGGTGGCGACCTTCTCCACCCGCCCCGCAAGCGCCCCCGCACACTGTGCCGCAACCCGCTGCTCAGGCGGGATACGCAACGCACGCCCAACACACTGGACCAGATCGATGGCACCCTGACGGGGCTCAATGAACGCCACACCATCAACAGCAGGGACATCAAGGCCTTCGGAGAACAACCGAACGGACGCCACCACACCCAGATCCACCGCCTTCCCCTCAGAGTCCCGCCCCGCAGCGAACTGCCGCTGGAGCACCGAACGCCGCTGAGCGGGGGTGTTCTTCGCAGACAGCGCCGCGCCCCACACCCGCCGCGGCACCCGCACACCCGCGCCACGAAGCCGTCTGGCCTGTCCAGCGAGCGTGACGGCGAAGGCTTCGGCATCCTCGACCCGGTTCGCATACGCCAAAACCCGCCGCAGCCCATACGCACGGGCGGCCTTCAACACCGCCGCCTGCTGCGCGGCGAGATACAAACCCCGCACCCGCTCCCCCGACCGACCCTCAGCCGCCACAGCGCCCTGAAGCACCGGATCGTCGACCTCAGCGACGACAATCTGGAACCTGGCGACCAGCCCGGCCGCCTGCGCCTGCTGCAACGTGAGCTCGAAAGCCACCGGCCCGAACCAGGCAGGATTGTCCATCGACGCCAACGGCCGCTCCCCACCCACCACCGGCACCCGCACACCCCCCTCCCAGCCACCACGCCCAGCAGCCGGACCCTCCACTCCCTGCCGCACCTCGCCGTCGCCTTCACCCGCACGGCCCGAACCGAAGACCTTCAACCCCTCATCTGCACCGACCTCTTCATGCTCCCCTGACCGGGCCAACTCCTCGACACCGGTGGAGATGCCGTGACCGGTGCCATGGGGGAGAGCGCTCCAGATCCGCGGGGTGGCAGTGAGGGCCAGGCGCCGCACGGCAGGCACAGCGCCCTGCTCGTTGACCAGAGCCCAGGTGGTGGTGCCGGCGCTGCGGTGGGCTTCATCGGTGATGACCAGGTCCCAGGCAGGCAACGCGGGAATACCCGCCACGTCCAGTGCATGGGCTTCGGCGATAGCGGGGATGGAGGCGTAGGTGGTGAACACCGTCCAAGCTCGGTGCCCCCTTCGCACCAACCTCTCCCACCACCAGGCCAGTTGAGCCGGACTCGTGGTAGCCGACACATCGTGCAACGCGAGCACTTCATCGCCTGACCCGAGCGAGCACACCGCAGCCATGGCGCCCCGACGGCCACCGTCACGACGGAACGCAACAAGGCTCTGCTTCACCAGCTCCAGCGTCGGCTCCACCACCAGCACGCGCCCGCCAGCGGCCACCCGGTTGGCCACCTCGGCCGCGAGCCGCGTCTTGCCCGTCCCGCACGCCATCCGAACCTGCGCCCGCAGCCCACCCTCACCCCCACCGGCCGGCGCTTCCAGTGCCCGGACGACCGCCTCACAACCGCTCCTCTGATGCGGCATCAACCTCTGCACCGGTCCCCGCCTCCCGCCTCACCATCACAAAGCCCCGGAGAGCCACCCACACTCTGAGACCACCTCACACACACATTCATTCTGCTACAGCAAACGCCTCTGCCGCTCCCTTCCACGCCGACAGAGCAAGAACCCTGAACAAACGGGACGGGCATCACCTCTCACACCCGGCCCGCGAAGAAACCCACCAATCCCGAAAACACACCCGCGATCAAGGCCGCGCCAAAAGCCTAAAATACCGCGAGAACAAGGGAGTTCAGGTATTATGGAGGAAACAGATCATCGAGGAATGAGAGCCCTGCAATGCCGGAGAGGACACATGACTTCGGCCATTACGGGGCCCGGGGCGTCAAGGGCAGCGAAGCCACCGCCCGCCAACTCGACCAGCTCGCCGGTTTCATCGCCACCCCGATCACCGCGAAGCGTGGCCTGATGGCCCGTCTGCACTATCTGACCAAGTCCGACCACGCGCGCACCGCGGCACGTGAGGCCGGCCTGACCGTCACTGACCGCACCATCAACGCTTGGCTGACCAGCCGTCAACAGCCCTCCCGTGCCAGCCTCCAGCAGATCGAAACTGCCTACCGCACGGTGCGCCGACAGAACGTGGCCCGGTACCTGCTGCGCCGGCTGAACAGTGGGGGAGGGACCCGGGTGGAGATCCATCCGTTCAATCAGTCTCAGGTTGAACGCCGGTTCCAGCGGGTGCTGGAGTACCGCAGTCTCAACATCCGTCAGTGGGATGCCATCATCCGGGCCTGGGCCGCGGGAGACACCAGTGCGCTGGACGACGCGTGGGTGGACGCCATCGTGGATCTCGGCTCTCAATGGGGACAATACGAATACGTGTCAGCCGTCGGATTCGCAGCGTAGAAGTGAAGATCCGTCAATTCTTGTCAACGAAACAAGAATTGACGAACCTTCACCCACCGGCCAAGCCCCCTGCCCCTAGCTGCCGTCCTTTGTGAAAGCCGCGGAGCGAATACCGGCAGGCCGAATCGCGGAGCGCTCCGGATCTTCCGCCATGCGGACCAGGTGAGCGGTAGATGCCCGTGATCGTCCAGCATCGTGCCACTCAGTCGAATCCACACGGTGCCGCGACGAGTTGGTGCCCTCACTCAGGTGATCGGTTGTAGCTGTCGAGTGTCGCCTTGCTGGTCGACGCGTCCATGAGCCGCAGCTCCCAGGGTCCCGAGTTGATGTCGAACTCCTTGCCGAACCCGACCCAATTGCCGCTCATACGGCGTCCGGTCGGGTCGACGAGCATCTGAAGTGCCCCGAAGTAGCCCGCTCCCCGGTAGTAGCCGCCGGACGCCGTCTGCTCCTGCCAGGTGCCGGTGATCGCGCTGCCTTCGATCTGGAGATCAAGGGTCAGCGGGCTGTCCGGGTTGAGCGATCCTTGCGGCAGACTGCGCGCCGTGAGGCGGTTCCCGTGCTGGAGCAGAACGACGAAGTGCTTGCCGGTGAAGACCTGGTTGTCCCGGCTGCTGGAGACGAATTCGTACGTCGACAGCCACACGCCGGAGTAGTTTACGCGCGGCGTCGTCTGGGGGGTCGGTGTTCCGCTCGCCTCGGGGGTGCCGACGGGCGAGTCTTCAAGGTCGTGTCCTCCGCGACCGTCATCGGAGACGCGCGCCATGGGGACCTGGGCAGCGAAACCGAGGGCCTCGATGGGCAGACCCGTGACGCTCTCCAGGGCCCTCGCGTAGACCGGTCGGGGCGCGGCCGTGGTGCCGCTCTCCCACCTTTGTACGAGGCGCTTGGAGGCGTCGTTCCGTTGCCCGGCGCGAGTACCGGCGTCGCGTAGTGCGCGGGCGAATTCGTCCTGGCTGAGAAGCAGTCCCATGCGGACCGCACGAAGGGTGGCATTCGGTGTGGTCATGCGATCACGGTAGCCCCGTAACCTCAGGAATGACACCGAAATGACGCCCCACGTGTCGCCTCTTTAGCGCCCGTACCGTCATCGCGCGATCCGCCGTGACGCGGCCACGGTGAACGGTGACGGAGCCCCCCGCATCTGCGTGTAGAGGCCGGGGGACGTGCGGCTCGCTCAGGAGGACGAGGTGCTTCGCGCGAGCGTGTCCGAGGTGAGCCTTGCGGCGCAGGCGCGGCAGACACCACGACCGTGAAGACGAACGTGAGTGTCGACGACCTTTCCCCTCAGTGCCAGTTGGGCGAGTGCTCGCTGTGCCCCGGGGACGGCGTCAAGGTCTGCCGCGAGTGCGACGAGCACCGGTGGCCGCGTCGTGTACGTCCGCCAGCTGTGCCGCCTCGTGCTCGGGGTCGTGCCGCTGGACCAGCACCCCAAAGGCAGTGACGGGCGCGTCCGGTACGAAGAGGAGTTGCCCGCCTGAGCCCCCCGGTCTTGGGCTTGAGTTTCGAGTCGGGGTAGCGGTGTCAGCTGTCGGATTTGCGGTGCAGAAGTGATGGTCCGTCAATTCGCTGAGGAAGGGTCACAGTTGATTGATCGTCAGCTATTGTCCAGGGGTACGACCCCCACCCGTTGCTGCCGCTTTTAGTGAAAGCCGCGGAGCGGATTTCACCCCGGAATTCGCGGAGCGAATTCCGGGAGGCCGAATCGCGGAGCGATTCGAGCCCCGGCCCGGAGGGCCGGCGGAGCGCGGAGCGCTCCGGATCTTCCGC
>NZ_JBHYIG010000055.1:0-37791 GCF_042740015.1 Streptomyces sp. NPDC059037 | reverse complement strand
GCGTTTGGGGGGGCGCGGCTGGTGGGGGGGCGGGGGGGGCGCGGACTACGTGCGCGGGGCGGGGGGGGCGGGGGGGCGGCGCCCGGGCGCCCCGGCGGGCGGGGCCGCGGCCGTCACGGCTCCGGTATCCGACGGGCCGGTGGCCGAGCGCACCCCGGCGGGCGTGTGAAGGCCGAGAAGCGCTCCGTGGCCGCTGTGTGAACCGGCGCTGACCGGCCCTGACCTCCCTCGGCCCGCACGGTCCGTGGCCCCGCCCGAGCGGTGGGGCCACGGACCGTACTCTTGAGCACGTGCAGGAACTCCACGATGCCCCCCTCGCCCCGCTGACCACCTTCCGGCTCGGTGGCCCCGCGACCCGTCTGATCACCGCGACGACCGACGCCGAGGTGATCGCCGCCGTCCGTGAGGCCGATGACTCCGGGACCCCGCTGCTGCTCATCGGCGGCGGCTCGAACCTCGTCATCGGGGACAAGGGCTTCGACGGCACGGCGCTGCGCATCGCCACCAAGGGCTTCGAGCTCGACGGTACGAAGCTGGAGCTCGCCGCCGGTGAGGTGTGGACCGACGCCGTCGCCCGCGCCGTGGAGGCCGGGCTCGCGGGCATCGAGTGCCTCGCCGGAATCCCCGGCTCGGCGGGCGCGACGCCGATCCAGAACGTGGGGGCGTACGGCCAGGAGGTCTCGTCGACGATCACCGAGGTGATCGCTTACGACAGGAAGAGCTACGAGACGGTCACCATCGCGAACGCCGAGTGCGACTTCTCGTACCGTCACAGTCGTTTCAAGGCCGATCCGGACCGCTTCGTGGTCCTGCGGGTGCGCTTCGCCCTGGAGGACGCCCAGGGGATGAGCGCCCCGATCAAGTACCCGGAGACGGCCCGCACGCTCGGCGTGCAGGCGGGCGACCGGGTCCCGGCCGCTGTCGCCCGCGAGACCGTCCTGAAGCTCCGCGCGGGCAAGGGCATGGTGCTCGACCCCGAGGACCACGACAGCTGGTCGGCCGGGTCGTTCTTCACCAACCCGATCCTCACCGAGGACGAGTTCACCGTCTTCCACGCGCGCGTGGCCGACCGCCTCGGCCCGGATGTCGCGCCTCCCGCCTTCCCGACGGACGACGGCCGCGTGAAGACCTCCGCCGCCTGGCTGATCGACAAGGCGGGCTTCACCAAGGGCTACGGCGAAGGCCGGGCCCGCATCTCCACCAAGCACACCCTCGCCCTCACCAACCGCGGCGGCGCGACCACGGAGGACCTCCTGGCCCTCGCCCGCGAGGTCGTCGCCGGAGTGCGGGACGCCTTCGGGGTCACGCTGGTCAACGAGCCGGTGACGGTGGGCGTCAGCCTGTAGCCGCCTTCTACGTAGAGGGCGGCTGGCCGCGAGGCGGCCACTAAGCCGCCACTAGTAGGCGACGCCCACGCCCTGCTTCACCGTCGCCAGGTCGTCGATGGTCGCCAGCATCGCGTGTGCCACATCGGCCCTGCCGATGAACCTGCCGCTGACCGGAGTGCCCCCGACCACCCGGCGGTAGACGCCCGTCGCCGGCTTGTCCTGGAGTCGCGGCGGGCGCACGGACGTCCAGTCCGTCGCGCTGCGCGCCAGCTCGGCCTCCATGGCCCGCAGATCGTCGTACACCGCCTTCAGGATCCTGCTGACCAGGGATCCCGCGATCCGGTCGATCACCGGCTGACGCTCGGCGGGCGGGCCGACCGGCGCCGCGCTCACCACCACCAGCCTGCGCACCCCCTCGGCCTCCATGGCATGCACCACCGACCGGGTGAGGGTGGTCGCCACCCCCGTCCGGGCGTCCGCCGTCCCGCGCGCCCCGAGCCCCGAGAGCACCGCGTCCCGCCCGGCCACCGCGCCCCGCAGCGACTCCGGGTCCTTCAGGTCGGCACGGAAGACTTCCAGGCCGGCTCCCGTCGCCGAGAGCCGCGCGGGGTCGCGCACGACGGCCGTGACCTCGTGCCCCGTGGCGAGCGCCTGCCGGACGATCTCCCCGCCGACACCGCCGGTCGCACCGAAAACCGTGAGCTTCATTGCGTACCCTCCCCAGGTGGGTAAGTGTTCACTCACCCCTAGAGTGAGTATCCGCTCACCCCTTCGTCAAGCCTGGTTGGACGGCACATGCAGATGAAGCCCACCCGGGCCCGCATCCTCGACGCGGCCCATGAACTCATGCTCACCGTCGGCCTCTCCCGTGCCACCACCAAGGAGATCGCGAAAGCGGCGGGCTGCTCCGAAGCGGCGCTCTACAAGCACTTCGCCAGCAAGGAAGAGCTGTTCGTGGGCGTCCTCCAGGAGCGGCTGCCCCGCCTGGGCCCGCTGCTCCACCGCCTCGCCGAGGACCCGGGGGAGCGCCCGGTGGAGGAGAACCTCGCCGAGATCGCCCGCCTGGCCAGCCACTTCTACGCCGAGAGTTTCCCGATCGCCGCGTCCCTCTACGCCGAGACCAAGCTCAAGCGCCGCCACGAGGACTCCATGCGGGAGATGGGCACGGGCCCGCACATGCCCATCGAGGCCCTCGACGCCTATCTCCGCGCCGAACGCGACGCCGGCCGCATCGACCCGGGGGCCGACACCTTCGCCGCCGCCTCACTGCTCCTTGGCGCCTGCGCCCAGCGAGCCTTCGCCTACGACTCCACGGTCGGCAAACGGCCCCCGCAGCCCGTCGACGAGTTCGCGGCCGCCCTCGCCCGCACCCTCCTGGCGGGCATCAGCCGCTGAGCCACTCCTCGATCCCGGACAGCAGCTTCTCCTGTACGTCGACGGGTGCCGCCGAGCCGCGGACCGACTGCCGGGCCAGTTCGGCGAGTTCGGCGTCCGAGAAGTCGTGGTGCCCCCGCGCGATCTCGTACTGGGCGGCGAGCCGCGACCCGAAGAGCAGCGGGTCGTCGGCCCCCAGCGCCATCGGCACCCCGGCGTCGAACAGCGTCCGCAGCGGCACGTCCTCGGGCTTCTCGTAGACGCCGAGCGCGACGTTCGACGCCGGGCAGACCTCGCACGTCACGCCCCGGTCCGCGAGCCGCTTCAGGAGCCGCGGGTCCTCGGCGGCCCGCACCCCGTGGCCGATCCGCGCCGCGTGCAGGTCGTCCAGGCAGTCCCGCACCGACGCGGGCCCGGTCAGCTCACCGCCGTGCGGCGCCGCGAGCAGCCCGCCGTCGCGCGCGATCGAGAAGGCCCGGTCGAAGTCCCGCGCCATGCCCCGGCGTTCGTCGTTCGAGAGCCCGAAGCCGACGATGCCCCGGTCCGCGTACCGCACCGCGAGCCGAGCCAGCGTGCGGGCGTCCAGCGGGTGCTTCATGCGGTTCGCGGCGACCAGCACGCGCATTCCGAGGCCGGTCTCCCGCGAGGCGCTCTCGACGGCGTCCAGGATGATTTCCAGGGCCGGGATGAGCCCACCGAGCCGCGGCGCGTACGACGTCGGGTCGACCTGGATCTCCAGCCACCCCGACCCGTCCCGCAGATCCTCCTCGGCGGCCTCCCGCACCAGGCGCTGGATGTCCTCGGGCTCGCGCAGACAGGAGCGCGCGGCGTCATAGAGCCGCTGGAAGCGGAACCAGCCGCGCTCATCGGTCGCCCGGAGCTTCGGCGGCTCCGCGCCGGTCAGCGCCTCCGGGAGCCGCACGCCGTACTTGTCGGCGAGTTCGAGCAGGGTCGTGGGCCGCATCGACCCGGTGAAGTGCAGATGCAGATGGGCCTTCGGCAGCTCTCTTACGTCTCGTACACGCTCCATCCAAGGATCTTGCCGTACGCACATGGCGTCCCGGTAGCGCCTTTCCACCTTCGGGGCCTTCCCCGAACGAAGAAACGGGCCGCCTCCCCGGAGAGGGGAGACGGCCCGCACGCGCGCGTGGAGCGCGAAAACCGGCGGCCCTAGTCGCGGGCCTCGGCCAGCAGCTTCTGGATCCGCGAGACGCCCTCGACGAGGTCCTCGTCACCCAGGGCGTACGAAAGACGCAGGTAACCCGGCGTCCCGAAGGCCTCGCCCGGAACGACCGCGACCTCGGCCTCCTCCAGGATCAGCGCGGCGAGCTCGACGGAGTTCTGCGGGCGCTTGCCGCGGATCTCCTTGCCGATGAGGGCCTTCACCGAGGGGTACGCGTAGAAGGCGCCCTCGGGCTCCGGGCAGAACACGCCGTCGATCTCGTTCAGCATCCGCACGATGGTCTTGCGGCGCCGGTCGAAGGCCTCGCGCATCTTCTCGACGGCGGTCAGATCGCCGGAGACGGCGGCGATGGCGGCCACCTGCGCGACATTGGAGACGTTCGACGTGGCGTGCGACTGGAGGTTCGTCGCGGCCTTCACGACGTCCTTCGGGCCGATGATCCAGCCCACCCGCCAGCCGGTCATCGCATACGTCTTGGCAACGCCGTTGACCACGATGCACTTGTCGCGCAGCTCGGGCAGGAGCGCGGGGAGCGAGGTGAACGTCGCGTCTCCGTAGACGAGGTGTTCGTAGATCTCGTCGGTCAGGACCCACAGGCCGTGCTCGACGGCCCAGCGGCCGATCGCCTCGGCGTCGGCCCGGTTGTAGACGGCGCCCGTCGGGTTGGACGGCGACACGAAGAGGACGACCTTCGTGCGCTCCGTGCGAGCGGCCTCCAACTGCTCCACGGACACGCGGTAGCCCGTGGTCTCGTCGGCCACGACCTCGACCGGCACACCGCCCGCGAGGCGGATCGACTCCGGGTACGTCGTCCAGTACGGAGCCGGGACGATGACCTCGTCGCCCGGGTCGAGGATCGCGGCGAACGCCTCGTAGATGGCCTGCTTGCCGCCGTTCGTCACCAGGATCTGGGAGACCTCGGGCTCGTAACCGGAGTCGCGCAGCGTCTTCGCGGCGATCGCGGCCTTGAGCTCGGGAAGCCCGCCCGCCGGCGTGTAGCGGTGGTACTTCGGGTTCTTGCAGGCCTCGATGGCGGCCTCGACGATGTAGTCGGGCGTCGGGAAGTCGGGCTCACCCGCACCGAACCCGATCACCGGCCGTCCTGCGGCCTTGAGGGCCTTCGCCTTGGCGTCTACGGCGAGGGTCGCGGACTCGGAGATCGCGCCGATGCGGGCGGAGACCCGGCGCTCGGTGGGAGAAGTGGCAGCGCTCATGACCCCATCGTTCCAGACCCGAAACCGCCCCGGCACGCCCGTTTCCATGACCACCGGATCTGAAGCTGTTCGACGGGGCGCCGCTGAGCACGTACACTCACTGCTCGTTGGCCCTCACCGGCCGCGCCCTCTCAACGCACTCTGTGCACCGGGACGGATGCGGTAGGTTGGGGGAAATCAAAGGGTCGTAGCTCAATTGGTAGAGCACTGGTCTCCAAAACCAGCGGTTGGGGGTTCAAGTCCCTCCGGCCCTGCTACACACACCTTTCGCCAGGATGTGTGCGCATGTACGTACTGCAATGCACCGCCGTGCGGCTCAACCGGGCGCGGCACGGCCACGACCCGGAATCAGGTGAGGACGAGTGACGGACGCCGTGGGCTCCATCGACATGCCTGATGCCCAGGACGAGGCGCCGGAGTCCAAGAAGAAGGCCCGCAAGGGCGGCAAGCGCGGCAAGAAGGGCCCCTTCGGCCGTCTCGCGCTCTTCTACCGCCAGATCGTCGCGGAGCTCCGCAAGGTCGTCTGGCCGACTCGCAGTCAGCTCACGACGTACACCACCGTGGTGATTGTCTTCGTCGTCATCATGATCGGCCTCGTGACCGTGATTGACTATGGGTTCAACCAGGCCGTCAAGTACGTCTTCGGCTGAGCCGAGAGCGAAGGGCGCCGTTCCCGGCGCCCATTTCGCGCGTTCCACCCCTCTGTATCCAGGAAGAAGCAGCCACCGTGTCTGACCCGAACCTGAACGACGCCATCGAGTCGGCGGAGTCCGTGGAGGACCAGCTCGACATCGTCGAGGCGGCGGACGCCGAGGACCCGGACCAGGCCGAAGCTGCCGACGCCGCCGCGGGCGTAGCCGCCGAGGAGGCGGCCCTGCACGTCGAGACCGAGCCCGGTGACGAAGCCGACGCCGAGGACGAGACCCAGGAGGCCGGCGAAGCCGCTGAGGCCGCCGAGTCCGTCGAGGACGAGGAGGAGGCCGAGCCGGTCGACCCGATCGTCGCCCTGCGCGAGGAGCTCCGCACCCTCCCCGGCGAGTGGTACGTCATCCACACGTACGCCGGTTACGAGAACCGCGTGAAGACCAACCTCGAGCAGCGTGCCGTCTCGCTGAACGTCGAGGACTTCATCTTCCAGGCCGAGGTGCCGCAGGAAGAGGTCGCGCAGATCAAGAACGGCGAGCGCAAGACGATCCGTCAGAACAAGCTCCCCGGCTACGTCCTGGTGCGCATGGACCTGACGAACGAGTCCTGGGGCGTCGTCCGCAACACCCCCGGCGTCACCGGCTTCGTGGGCAACGCCTACGACCCGTACCCGCTGACCCTGGACGAGATCGTCAAGATGCTCGCTCCGGAGGCCGAGGAGAAGGCCGCCCGCGAGGCCGCCGAGGCCGAGGGCAAGCCCGCTCCGCAGCGCAAGGTCGAGGTCCAGGTCCTGGACTTCGAGGTGGGCGACTCGGTCACCGTCACCGACGGCCCGTTCGCGACGCTGCAGGCGACGATCAACGAGATCAACGCCGACTCGAAGAAGGTCAAGGGCCTCGTCGAGATCTTCGGCCGCGAGACCCCGGTCGAGCTCAGCTTCGACCAGATCCAGAAGAACTAGCCTTCGCGGCTTTCTCTGGAACACACGCTTCCGACCAGGTCAGACGGGCTGTCAAAGCCGGTCTGACCTGCTCGGTTTTTAGCTGCGCGACTATACCCGTTATCGTTGTGCGGTATGCCTCCATCCGGATGACCGGACGGTGGCTGAAAACTCTCACTAGGACCCGGAGAGAGCAATGCCTCCCAAGAAGAAGAAGGTCACGGGGCTCATCAAGCTCCAGATCCAGGCCGGTGCCGCCAACCCGGCTCCGCCGGTCGGCCCCGCGCTGGGCCAGCATGGCGTCAACATCATGGAGTTCTGCAAGGCCTACAACGCCGCGACCGAGTCGCAGCGTGGCTGGGTCATCCCGGTGGAGATCACGGTCTACGAAGACCGTTCCTTCACCTTCGTGACCAAGACTCCGCCGGCCGCCAAGATGATCCTCAAGGCCGCGGGTGTCGAGAAGGGCTCCGGCGAGCCGCACAAGACCAAGGTCGCCAAGATCACCGAGGCGCAGGTCCGCGAGATCGCCACCACCAAGATGGAAGACCTCAACGCGAACGACCTGGACGCCGCGTCGAAGATCATCGCCGGCACCGCCCGCTCCATGGGCATCACGGTCGAGGGCTGAGAACCTCCCCCGTCTGACCTTTCTCAGTGGTAGGGCCAAGCGCTGGTCCGCACCACGACTCCATACCTGAACCAACAGGAGCAGAAGTGAAGCGCAGCAAGACTCTCCGCGCTGCGGACGCCAAGATCGACCGGGAGAAGCTGTACGCCCCGCTCGAGGCCGTCCGTCTCGCCAAGGAGACCTCCGCGACCAAGTTCGACGGCACCGTCGAGGTCGCCTTCCGCCTGGGTGTCGACCCGCGCAAGGCCGACCAGATGGTCCGTGGCACCGTGAACCTCCCGCACGGCACCGGCAAGACCGCCCGGGTCCTGGTCTTCGCGACCGGTGACCGTGCTGCGGCCGCGGAAGCCGCTGGGGCCGACATCGTCGGCGCCGACGAGCTGATCGACGAGGTCGCGAAGGGCCGCCTGGACTTCGACGCCGTCGTCGCCACCCCGGACCTCATGGGCAAGGTCGGCCGCCTCGGCCGCGTGCTCGGTCCGCGTGGTCTGATGCCGAACCCGAAGACCGGCACCGTCACCCCCGACGTCGTGAAGGCTGTCAACGACATCAAGGGCGGCAAGATCGAGTTCCGCGTCGACAAGCACTCGAACCTGCACTTCATCATCGGCAAGGTGTCCTTCGACGACACCAAGCTGGTGGAGAACTACGCCGCGGCGCTGGAGGAAGTCCTCCGTCTGAAGCCGTCGGCCGCCAAGGGTCGCTACATCAAGAAGGCCGCGCTCACCACCACGATGGGCCCCGGCATTCCGCTGGACAGCAACCGCACCCGCAACCTCCTCGTCGAGGAGGACCCGGCCGCCGTCTGAATCTGACGGCAGCCGCGTCGCGTACGCGTTCTGTGGACGGGCCCCGCAACCTTTCGAGGTGGGGGGCCCGTCCTCGTATTAGCGCATGTCCGTCTGAGCTGTCAGAGGACTGCGCTAGCGTGCAGGCTTCACACGAGTACAAGGGGTGGGACGGCATGAACAGCACGACCATGCGACGTGCGGGTCTCTCGATCGCGGTGGCCGCCGCGCTGACCGGGGTCGCGGCCTGTGGCTCCTCCGGCGGTTCCGGGGGCGGTGAAAGCGAAGGCAAGGGCAAGGGCTCGCCGGACCTCAGCCCGATAGCCGCCCTGCGCACCATCGAGACCAAGACCGACGACGCCGATTCGGCCAAGGTCGAGGGCAAGACGGTGATGGGCACTCAGATGTCGATGGACATGGACGGCTCCATGGCCTGGAAGGACGGCATCACCGGCAACGTCACCGCGACGCTCACCGGCGGCACCCAGGCCGAGCAGATGAAGCAGATGGGGCAGTCGGAGATCGACTACCGCTATCTGAAGACCGGCTTCTACGCCAACATGGGCGACGAGTTCGCGTCCCAGGCGGGCGGCGGCAAGCACTGGATCGAGTACGACTACGCCACGCTGGCCGAGATGGGCGGCGCCGCCGGCTCCGCCTTCAAGGACCAGATGCAGAACACCACCCCGAACCAGTCGGTCAAGATGCTGCTTGCCTCGGGCGACGTGAAGCGCGTGGGCGAGGAGACGGTGCGCGGGACCAAGACGACGCACTACTCCGGAGTCGTCGACGTCGCCGACTTCACCGGCAAGAACGCGGACCTCGACGCGGGTCAACTGGCCGAGCTGAAGAAGCAGTTCAGCCAGGCCGGCATGAGCACCGAGACGATCGACATCTGGGTGAACGGCGACGACCTGCTGGTCAAGAAGACCGAGAAGGCCGACATGAAGACCGGCGCCTTCTCCCAGACGGTCTACTACAGCGACTACGGCACCCCGGTCACCGTCGAGAAGCCCCCGGCCTCGGACACGGTGAGCTTCAAGGACCTCATGAAGCAGCAGCCGCAGGCCTGACCTCGGAGGTCAGGTAGTCTCGCCACGAAATATGTCGTTCATGTGTTCCTAGGGGTGGGGTCATGACTGTTGTTTCCGTACGTGGGGACAAGGGACGTAAGAGAGTGGCGGGCGCCGTGCTCGCCACCGCGCTGCTCTGTACCGGCGCGGTGGCCTGCCAGGGCTCCGACGGCGGCAAGAAGACCAAGGGGGCGGGCTCGGGGGAGACCCAGTCCCGGTCGCAGGTGACCGAGGTCATCACGGCGGCGTACAAGAAGACGTCGGCCGCCAAGTCGGCCAAGGTCGAGATGACGATGTCGATGCCGTCGAAGATGGACGGCGGCGGCACGATGAAGATGTCCGGCGTCATGGGCTGGGACCCGACCGTCATGGATATGACGATGACGGGCTCCGCGCTCACGGCGGGCGACCCGGACGCTCCGGAGAAGGTCCGGATGCTCTGGCGCGACAACGTGATGTACATGGACATGGGCGAGGCCGCGGCCAAGGGCATGGGTATGGGCATGGACGGCAAGCGCTGGGTGAAGATGGACCTCAACGCCATCGCCGAGCAGGCCGGTGACCCGAAGCTCGCGAAGCAGATGACCGGCGGCCTGGACAGCATGAACCAGGACCCGGCGCAGCAGCTCGCGCTGCTCCTGGACTCGCCGAACCTGAAGCACGTCGGCTCCGCGAAGGTCGACGGCGTACAGACGCAGCGCTACAAGGGCCGGCTCACCGTCAAGGAAATGATGGAGAGCAACAAGGGGCTCGACGACGTGCTCAGCAAGAGCGAGCGCGATGAGCTCTTCAAGGGCATCGAGAAGTCCGGGATCAAGGGGTACGACACCGAGGTCTGGGTCAACGAGGACGACTACCCCGTCCGCATGGACATCGACGTCAAGAGCCCCGAGGGCACGATGAAGACCTCGCAGAAGTTCTCCGACTACGGCGCCGCCGCCAAGGTGACCGCGCCGCCGGCCAAGGAGACCTTCGATCTGATGGAGATGTTCAAGGAGCTCGGCGAACTCGGCAAGGACGGTGCAGGCTCCGGAGCCGACAGCGGCTTCTGAGTGGCCCGCTGACCGATTTGCTTGACGCGATCCCGTTCGCGTACTCTTCCCCAGAAGCCAAAGACCGCTGGTCGTTGCCGTGCGCTCGCAAGAGAGTGCGGTGGCCGAAGGATCCGCTGAAACTGCGGACGACCCGCGCAGGTGACTGTGGAAGTGCTCCCGGACGGGATTCCGTCAGGTCGAGCTCACGCCCCGTGCACCTGTGCCGGGGCGTTTTGTTTTGTCAGCCCCTTCTGAGCGGTCCTCATCACCCGGAAGGAGGCCGACGCTCTATGCCGACGCCCGACAAGGCTGCCGCGGTAGCCGAGCTCACGGACAAGTTCCGCAGCTCGAACGCCGCCGTGCTGACCGAGTACCGGGGTCTCACCGTGGCCCAGCTCAAGCAGCTGCGCCGTTCGCTCGGTGAGAACTCCGAGTACGCCGTGGTGAAGAACACGCTGACCAAGATCGCGGCCAACGCGGCCGGGATCACCTCGCTCGACGACCAGTTCAACGGTCCGACGGCAGTTGCCTTCGTCACCGGTGACCCGGTGGAGTCGGCGAAGGGTCTTCGTGACTTCGCCAAGGACAACCCCAACCTCATCATCAAGGGCGGTGTCCTTGACGGTAAGGCGCTGACCGCTGATGAGATCAAGAAGCTCGCGGACCTCGAGTCCCGCGAGGTTCTGCTCGCCAAGCTGGCGGGCGCCATGAAGGGCAAGCAGTCCCAGGCTGCCGCGCTCTTCCAGGCGCTTCCCTCGAAGTTCGTCCGCACCGCGGAGGCGCTTCGTGCCAAGAAGGCCGAGCAGGGCGGTGCCGAGTAATTCGGCTCGCGCATTGATCGACGCCCGCTAGGGCGCCGGTCGCAGCGGGCCGAACGTACGCCCGCCTACATACACACCCGGCACCAGCCGAATTAGTGGAAGGATCGCCCATCATGGCGAAGCTCAGCCAGGAAGACCTGCTCGCCCAGTTCGAGGAGCTCACCCTCATCGAGCTCTCCGAGTTCGTGAAGGCGTTCGAGGAGAAGTTCGACGTCACCGCCGCCGCTCCGGCCGCCGTTGCCGTCGCGGGTGGCGCTGCCGCTCCGGCCGAGGCCGAGGCCGAGCAGGACGAGTTCGACGTCATCCTCACCGGCGCCGGCGAGAAGAAGATCCAGGTCATCAAGGTCGTGCGTGAGCTGACCTCGCTGGGTCTCAAGGAGGCCAAGGACCTCGTCGACGGCACCCCGAAGCCGGTCCTCGAGAAGGTCGCCAAGGACGCCGCGGAGAAGGCCGCCGAGGCCCTCAAGGGCGCCGGCGCCTCCGTCGAGGTCAAGTGACCTCGCGAGTCGTCTGACTCTTTCTGAGAGCCTTCTGGGCTCTCTCTGAGCGCCGTCAGCGGCGCTTGCCAAGGGCGATCACCCATCTGGGTGGTCGCCCTTCGGCGTTCCCCGGCGCACCCGTGACGGCTGCCTTGCGCTGCCGGTCGCGACGAGTATGGTGATCTTCGTTGTGCCTCGGGACGACCCGTGACGGTGACGGTCCCAGGGCCGCGTCGGGGCCATGTGGAGGCAGGGGGGCCTTGACGAACCGCACGCAGCGCGCAATTCTCAGGACGCGTCGTCACAACGATCCGCATCCGAGGCATGGATCGGCGGCGAAGAGGGCAGTATCGATGTGCGTTGAGGACGTGGCTTGCCGCAGGTGTTGAGAAAAACGAGGGTCTCCCAAAACCCGCACTGGACATCAGTGGGCCTAGTGGCTACACTGACCCTTTGCGCTGCCTGTTAGCTGCCTCCTGCCCGTCACCAGGGGCATGCCCATGCTTGAGCACCGTGGACCGAGTCTTCCCTGACCTGGGAATTCTGTCCCTGTGTCCAGCCTGGGACCGGTACGCGCGTAGTGAGTCCGAGCCCTCGGAAGGACCCCCTCTTGGCCGCCTCGCGCACTGCCTCGACCGCGAATACGAACAACGGCGCCAGCACCGCCCCGCTGCGCATCTCCTTTGCAAAGATCAAGGAGCCCCTCGAGGTTCCGAACCTTCTTGCGCTGCAGACCGAGAGCTTTGACTGGCTGCTCGGCAATGAAGCGTGGAAGGCTCGTGTCGAGGCGGCTCTGGACAGCGGACAGGACGTCCCCACCAAGTCCGGTCTGGAAGAGATCTTCGAGGAGATCTCTCCGATCGAGGACTTCTCTGGGTCGATGTCGCTGACGTTCCGCGACCACCGTTTTGAGCCTCCGAAGAACTCCATCGACGAGTGCAAGGAGCGCGACTTCACGTTCGCCGCCCCGCTCTTCGTCACGGCTGAGTTCACCAACAACGAGACCGGCGAGATCAAGTCGCAGACGGTCTTCATGGGCGACTTCCCGCTCATGACGAACAAGGGCACCTTCGTCATCAACGGCACCGAGCGTGTCGTCGTGTCGCAGCTGGTCCGTTCGCCCGGTGTTTACTTCGATTCCTCGATCGACAAGACGTCCGACAAGGACATCTTCTCCGCCAAGATCATCCCGTCCCGGGGTGCCTGGCTGGAGATGGAGATCGACAAGCGCGACATGGTCGGTGTGCGCATCGACCGCAAGCGCAAGCAGTCGGTCACCGTTCTGCTCAAGGCTCTCGGTTGGACGACCGAGCAGATCCTCGAGGAGTTCGGCGAGTACGAGTCCATGCGCGCCACCCTGGAGAAGGACCACACCCAGGGCCAGGACGACGCGCTGCTCGACATCTACCGCAAGCTGCGTCCGGGCGAGCCGCCGACCCGTGAGGCCGCCCAGACGCTTCTTGAGAACCTCTACTTCAACCCGAAGCGCTACGACCTCGCGAAGGTCGGCCGCTACAAGGTGAACAAGAAGCTGGGTGCGGACGCTCCGCTCGACGCGGGCATCCTCACGGTCGAGGACATCATCGCCTCGATCAAGTACCTGGTGAAGCTGCACGCCGGTGAGACCGAGACCGTTGGCGACAGCGGCACGTCGATCGTCGTCGAGACCGACGACATCGACCACTTCGGCAACCGTCGTCTGCGCAACGTCGGCGAGCTCATCCAGAACCAGGTCCGCACGGGTCTGGCTCGTATGGAGCGCGTCGTGCGTGAGCGCATGACGACTCAGGACGTCGAGGCGATCACGCCGCAGACCCTGATCAACATCCGGCCGGTCGTCGCCTCCATCAAGGAGTTCTTCGGCACCAGCCAGCTGTCGCAGTTCATGGACCAGAACAACCCGCTGTCGGGTCTCACCCACAAGCGCCGTCTGTCGGCGCTTGGCCCGGGTGGTCTCTCCCGTGAGCGGGCCGGCTTCGAGGTCCGTGACGTGCACCCGTCTCACTACGGCCGCATGTGCCCGATCGAGACCCCTGAAGGCCCGAACATCGGTCTGATCGGTTCGCTCGCCTCGTACGGCCGCGTCAACGCGTTCGGCTTCGTCGAGACGCCGTACCGCAAGGTCGTCGAGGGCGTCGTCACCGACGACGTCGACTACCTGACGGCCGACGAAGAAGACCGCTTCGTGATCGCCCAGGCCAACGCCGTGCTGGGTGAGGACATGCGCTTCACCGAGTCGCGCGTCCTGGTCCGCCGTCGTGGCGGCGAGATCGACTACATCCCCGGCGACGACGTCGACTACATGGACGTCTCGCCGCGCCAGATGGTGTCGGTCGCGACCGCGATGATCCCGTTCCTCGAGCACGACGACGCCAACCGTGCCCTCATGGGCGCGAACATGATGCGTCAGGCCGTGCCGCTGATCACCGCCGAGGCCCCCCTCGTCGGCACCGGCATGGAGTACCGCTGTGCGGTCGACGCCGGTGACGTGATCAAGGCCGAGAAGGCGGGTGTGGTCCAGGAGGTCTCCGCGGACTACGTCACGGTCACCAACGACGACGGCACGTACACCACGTACCGCATCGCCAAGTTCTCCCGGTCGAACCAGGGCACCTCCGTCAACCAGAAGGTTGTCGTCGACGAGGGCGCCCGCGTGATCGAGGGCCAGGTTCTGGCCGACGGTCCCGCGACCGAGGAAGGCGAGATGGCGCTGGGCAAGAACCTGCTCGTCGCCTTCATGCCCTGGGAAGGTCACAACTACGAGGACGCGATCATCCTGTCGCAGCGCCTCGTGCAGGACGACGTCCTCTCCTCGATCCACATCGAGGAGCACGAGGTCGACGCCCGTGACACCAAGCTCGGCCCGGAGGAGATCACCCGGGACATCCCGAACGTCTCCGAGGAGGTCCTCGCCGACCTCGACGAGCGCGGCATCATCCGTATCGGTGCCGAGGTCGTCGCCGGCGACATCCTCGTCGGCAAGGTCACGCCCAAGGGTGAGACCGAGCTGACGCCGGAGGAGCGCCTGCTCCGCGCGATCTTCGGTGAGAAGGCGCGCGAGGTGCGCGACACCTCGCTGAAGGTGCCGCACGGCGAGATCGGCAAGGTCATCGGCGTACGCGTCTTCGACCGTGAAGAGGGCGACGAGCTGCCGCCGGGCGTGAACCAGCTGGTTCGTGTCTACGTGGCGCAGAAGCGCAAGATCACGGACGGTGACAAGCTCGCCGGTCGGCACGGAAACAAGGGCGTCATCTCCAAGATCCTTCCGATCGAGGACATGCCCTTCCTTGAGGACGGCACGCCCGTCGACATCATCCTCAACCCGCTGGGTGTCCCGTCCCGAATGAACCCGGGTCAGGTCCTGGAGATCCACCTCGGCTGGCTCGCCAGCCAGGGCTGGGACGTCTCCGGTCTCAGCGAGGACTGGGCGCAGAGCCTGCAGCGCATCGGCGCCGACCAGGTCGACCCGCGGACGAACGTCGCGACTCCGGTCTTCGACGGCGCCCGCGAGGACGAGCTGTCCGGCCTCCTCGAGCACACCATCCCGAACCGCGACGGCGACCGCATGGTCCTCCCGTCCGGCAAGGCGCGGCTGTTCGACGGACGCTCCGGCGAGCCGTTCCCGGACCCGATCTCGATCGGGTACATGTACATCCTCAAGCTGCACCACCTGGTCGACGACAAGCTGCACGCCCGCTCGACCGGTCCGTACTCCATGATCACCCAGCAGCCGCTGGGTGGTAAGGCTCAGTTCGGTGGTCAGCGCTTCGGTGAGATGGAGGTGTGGGCGCTCGAGGCTTATGGCGCCGCGTACGCACTCCAGGAGCTGCTGACGATCAAGTCCGACGACGTGACCGGCCGCGTGAAGGTCTACGAGGCCATCGTCAAGGGCGAGAACATCCCCGAGCCCGGCATTCCTGAGTCCTTCAAGGTGCTCATCAAGGAAATGCAGTCCCTGTGCCTCAACGTGGAGGTGCTGTCCTCGGACGGCATGTCCATCGAGATGCGTGACACCGACGAGGACGTCTTCCGCGCTGCGGAAGAGCTCGGCATCGACCTGTCCCGGCGCGAGCCGAGCAGCGTCGAAGAGGTCTGACGGGTCTGGCCGGGACCTCCTCGTGAGGTCCCGGCCCTGCCCCGGACCCGTACAGACCATGATTGAGACACGACCCCGAAAGAGGGATTGACGACAAGTGCTCGACGTCAACTTCTTCGACGAGCTGCGGATCGGCCTTGCCACCGCGGACGACATCCGACAGTGGTCGCACGGCGAGGTCAAGAAGCCGGAGACCATCAACTACCGCACCCTGAAGCCCGAGAAGGACGGACTCTTCTGCGAGAAGATCTTCGGTCCGACCCGGGACTGGGAGTGCTACTGCGGTAAGTACAAGCGTGTCCGCTTCAAGGGCATCATCTGCGAGCGCTGCGGCGTCGAGGTCACTCGCGCCAAGGTGCGTCGTGAGCGGATGGGCCACATTGAGCTGGCCGCCCCTGTCACGCACATCTGGTACTTCAAGGGCGTTCCGTCGCGCCTCGGCTACCTGCTTGATCTCGCCCCGAAGGACCTCGAGAAGGTCATCTACTTCGCGGCGTACATGATCACGTTCGTGGACGAGGAGCGCCGTACGCGTGACCTGCCCTCCCTGGAGGCGCACGTCTCCGTGGAGCGTCAGCAGGTCGAGAACCGTCGCGACTCCGACCTGGAGGCCCGCGCCAAGAAGCTCGAGACCGACCTGGCCGAGCTCGAGGCCGAGGGCGCCAAGGCCGACGTACGCCGCAAGGTGCGCGAAGGTGCCGAGCGTGAGATGAAGCAGCTGCGTGACCGTGCGCAGCGCGAGATCGACCGTCTCGACGAGGTCTGGAACCGCTTCAAGAACCTCAAGGTCCAGGACCTGGAGGGTGACGAGCTGCTCTACCGCGAGCTGCGTGACCGCTTCGGCACGTACTTCGACGGTTCGATGGGTGCCGCTGCTCTGCAGAAGCGCCTTGAGTCGTTCGACCTGGATGAGGAAGCCGAGCGGCTTCGCGAGATCATCCGTACCGGCAAGGGTCAGAAGAAGACCCGTGCGCTCAAGCGCCTCAAGGTCGTCTCCGCGTTCCTGCAGACCAGCAACAGCCCCAAGGGCATGGTGCTCGACTGCGTGCCGGTCATCCCGCCGGACCTGCGTCCGATGGTGCAGCTGGACGGTGGCCGCTTCGCGACCTCCGACCTGAACGACCTGTACCGCCGTGTCATCAACCGCAACAACCGCCTGAAGCGGCTTCTCGACCTCGGTGCTCCCGAGATCATCGTGAACAACGAGAAGCGCATGCTCCAGGAGGCGGTCGACGCCCTCTTCGACAACGGCCGTCGTGGTCGCCCGGTCACGGGCCCCGGCAACCGTCCGCTGAAGTCCCTCAGCGACATGCTCAAGGGCAAGCAGGGTCGATTCCGTCAGAACCTTCTCGGTAAGCGTGTGGACTACTCCGCGCGTTCCGTGATCGTCGTCGGTCCGCAGCTGAAGCTGCACCAGTGTGGTCTCCCGAAGGCCATGGCACTGGAGCTCTTCAAGCCGTTCGTGATGAAGCGCCTGGTCGACTTGAACCACGCGCAGAACATCAAGTCGGCCAAGCGGATGGTCGAGCGCGGCCGCACGGTCGTGTACGACGTCCTGGAAGAGGTCATCGCCGAGCACCCGGTTCTCCTGAACCGTGCGCCCACGCTGCACCGCCTCGGCATCCAGGCCTTCGAGCCGCAGCTGGTCGAGGGCAAGGCCATTCAGATTCACCCGCTCGTCTGCACCGCGTTCAACGCGGACTTCGACGGTGACCAGATGGCCGTGCACCTGCCGCTCTCCGCGGAGGCGCAGGCCGAGGCCCGCATCCTGATGCTGTCCTCGAACAACATCCTCAAGCCGGCCGACGGCCGCCCGGTGACGATGCCGACGCAGGACATGGTCCTGGGTCTCTTCTTCCTCACCACGGACGAGGAAGAGCGCAAGGTCATCGGCGAGGGCCGGTCCTTCGGCTCCACGGCCGAGGCGATCATGGCGTTCGACGCCAAGGAGCTCTCGCTCCAGGCGAAGGTCGACATCCGCTTCCCGGTGGGCACCATCCCGCCGCGCGGCTGGACCCCGCCGGCCGTCGAGGAAGGGGAGCAGGAGTACCAGCAGGGCGACAGCTTCCGTCTCCGTACGACGCTGGGCCGTGCGCTCTTCAACGAGCTGCTGCCCGAGGACTACCCGTTCGTCGACTACTCGGTGGGCAAGAAGCAGCTCTCCGAGATCGTCAACGACCTGGCCGAGCGCTACCCCAAGGTCATCGTGGCGGCGACGCTCGACAACCTGAAGGCGGCGGGCTTCTTCTGGGCGACCCGTTCCGGTGTCACCGTGGCCATCTCCGACGTCGTGGTCCCCGAGGCCAAGAAGGCGATCGTCGCGGGCTACGAGGCGCAGGACGAGAAGGTCCAGAAGCAGTACGAGCGCGGTCTGATCACCAAGGACGAGCGCACGCAGGAGCTCATCGCGATCTGGACCAAGGCGACCAACGAGGTTGCCGAGGCGATGAACGCGAACTTCCCCAAGACGAACCCCATCTTCATGATGGTTGACTCGGGTGCCCGAGGAAACATGATGCAGATGCGTCAGATCGCCGGTATGCGTGGTCTGGTGTCGAACGCCAAGAACGAGACGATCCCGCGCCCGATCAAGGCCTCCTTCCGTGAGGGCCTGTCGGTGCTGGAGTACTTCATCTCGACTCACGGTGCTCGTAAGGGTCTTGCGGACACGGCTCTCCGTACCGCCGACTCCGGTTACCTCACCCGTCGTCTGGTCGACGTCTCGCAGGACGTCATCATTCGCGAGGAGGACTGTGGCACCGAGCGCGGTCTGAAGCTCAAGATCGCGGTCAAGGGCGAGGACGGTGTGCTCCGCAAGACGGAGAACGTCGAGACCTCGGTGTACGCCCGCATGCTGGCCGAGGACGTCGTCATCGACGGCAAGGTCATCGCGCCGGCCAACGTCGACCTCGGTGACGTCCTGATCGACGCCTTGGTCGCCAACGGCGTGGAGGAGGTCAAGACCCGCTCGGTCCTGACCTGTGAGTCCGCGGTCGGCACCTGTGCCTTCTGCTACGGCCGTTCGCTCGCCACCGGCAAGCTGGTCGACATCGGTGAGGCGGTCGGCATCATCGCCGCCCAGTCCATCGGTGAGCCCGGCACGCAGCTGACGATGCGTACCTTCCACACCGGTGGTGTGGCCGGTGACGACATCACCCAGGGTCTGCCCCGTGTCGTCGAGCTCTTCGAGGCTCGTACGCCCAAGGGTGTCGCCCCGATCTCCGAGGCCGCGGGCCGTGTCCGCATCGAGGAGACCGAGAAGACGAAGAAGCTCGTCGTCACCCCGGACGACGGCAGCGACGAGACGGCGTTCCCGATCTCGAAGCGTGCCAAGGTCCTGGTGCGCGAGGGTGACCACGTCGAGGTGGGCCAGAAGCTCACCTTCGGTGCCACCAACCCGCACGACGTGCTGCGGATCCTCGGTCAGCGCGCGGTCCAGGTCCACCTGGTCGGCGAGGTCCAGAAGGTCTACAACTCGCAGGGTGTGTCGATCCACGACAAGCACATCGAGATCATCATCCGGCAGATGCTGCGCCGCGTGACGATCATCGAGTCCGGCGACGCGGAGCTGCTGCCGGGCGAGCTCGTCGAGCGCTCGAAGTTCGAGACCGAGAACCGTCGAGTCGTGACGGAAGGCGGCCACCCGGCCTCCGGCCGTCCGCAGCTGATGGGTATCACCAAGGCCTCGCTGGCGACGGAGTCGTGGCTGTCCGCGGCTTCCTTCCAGGAGACGACCAGGGTCCTGACGGACGCGGCGATCAACGCCAAGTCCGACTCCCTGATCGGCCTCAAGGAGAACGTCATCATCGGTAAGCTCATCCCGGCCGGTACGGGTCTCTCCCGCTACCGCAACATCCGGGTGGAGCCGACCGAAGAGGCCAAGGCTGCGATGTACTCGGCCGTCGGCTACGACGACATCGACTACTCGCCGTTCGGCACGGGCTCCGGCCAGGCTGTTCCGCTGGAGGACTACGACTACGGGCCTTACAACCAGTAGGCGTGGCTCCTCTTGAGCGAGTTGGTCGCTTGAGTTGAGTTGAAGGGCGGTCACCCTGCGGGGTGGCCGCCCTTCGGCGTTTCCCGACCGGGCCCGTCACAGGTACGGGCGTAGACGGTGGATGCGGGTCGGGTAGTCGGGGTGCGTGGAGAGCAGCTGGTCCAGCAGCCTGGGCGCGGCGAGCCTGTGCCCGGAGGCGGCCATGGTCTGCCGTTTGGCTTCGGTCTCGGTCGCGTACATGGCCTGCAGCACCTGGGCCAGCATGGGGGCGAATCCGAGCGCGGCGGCGTGCTGGTCCGCGCGGAGCTCGGCCCGCCGACCGACGGCGGCGATCAGATACGGAGTGACGAGCAGCAGCAGCGGCAGCCCGTACAGGCGAGTGATGGTGGTGTAGCTGATGATGCAGATCACGAACACCAGCGCTGCTGTCGCCACCCAGGAGAAGTAGCCGGCGAACGCCAGGGCGTAGGCGACGATCAGTCGGATCGCGTACCAGGCCGCACGCCCCGGCAGCGCGTACCAGTAGCCGAGCAGTGAGACCCAGACGTGGCCACCGGTGTGATGGCCCAGCTCATGGGCGAGTACGGCGGCGAGCTGCGAGCTCGACAGCCGGTCGAGTGCGTACCGGGTGACCCCGACGATGTGACCGCCGGCGGCATAGGCGTTGAGGTCGTCGCTGTCCTCGACCCAGAGTTCGTACGCCCGGCCGTCGACGCCCGCGCGTGCGGTCACCTCGCGCCAGACGGGAGCGAGACGCGCGTACTCCTCGGGCATCGGACGCTGCAGCCGCAGCAGATACCGGGCGAAGAAGTCTTCCGTGGGGCGGTGGAAGACCATGGCCCCGGACAGCAGCCAGACCAGCGGCAGTATCCAGAACGGAATGCCCAGCCAGGCATCCAGACCGCCGGATATCAGGAGCAGGACCAACAGGCTCATGAGCGTGCCGGGCAGATGCAGGACGAGCCCGCCGAAGGCCGTGGCGTCGAGCCCGCGCTGATGGGCGGTGAAGTGGAGACGGCCGCCGCGGTGCCGGTAGTCCAGGTCGTCAGGGGCAGGCCTGTCGTCGTCAGGGGGTTCGGGCTGTTGTGGGGAGTGTGGTCGGGCCATGGTCAGCCTCCGGGAGAGGGGCAGTCAGCCGATGAGGAGGGATACGGGGAGCAGCACCGCGGCGATGGTGAAGGCGAACAGGCCCGTGCGCACCCACTGGTGCTTGCGCTGGGCGATACGGCTGGTCGTGGACAGGGCCGCGATCGCGTCGGCCGTCGGATCGAGCTCGGTGTCGGCCAGCGCTTCTGCCAACTGGCCGCTGCGTGCGGCCCGTTGGATGTCGCCGAAGTACGACAAGGGGGCGCCCGGTGTCCATTTGCTCGTGCCGTAGCGCGGCACAACGGCCATGAGGAGCGCGAGCAGCGTCAGGGCGAGTGCGAGAACCCCCGCCCACCACGTCGAACTGGCGGGCATGGAGAGGGAGGCGGGCGTCCACTCGCGTCGGGCGAGCAGACCGCTGAAGACGCCCGCCATCACGCCGAGTGCCGCCACCAGCACCGCGGCCTTGGCATCCGCGCGGGCGATCTCGGCGCGCAGATCGGTGAGGAGGCGTTCGGCCGTCCTGGCTCCGGGCGCGGCGTCGGGCGGCAGGAGCGCGTGAGCGCGGGCGCCGGTCACGGGGCGAGGCCTTCGCTCTCTTGCTCGTCGCCGTCGCGCTGTGGTGGCGGCGCGCTCGGTGAGCTGCCGTAGCCCGGGGGCGGTTGCCAGCCGGGGAAGGTGCCGGTCTCCTCTGCGGGTGCGGGTGCGGGTGCGGGTGCGGGTGCGGGTGCGGGTGCGGGTGCGGGTAAGGGGGCCTGGTCTGCCGCTGCTTCCGTGCCCGGCTCCTCGTTCGAGTGCGCCGGCTGCGGGGTGTCTTGAGGCGGGTCTGCCCGGGTGAGCCGTGACTCCGGCGGCGCGGGCGCCGTCGCCGGCTGCGATGGGGACTGGTCCCGGGAGATTCCCGGTATGTGCTGGCTGAAGATCTCGTACATGAAGTCCAGGGCCCGTCGCTTGGGCCCTTCCAGCTCGTAGTCCTCCGCGCTGTCGCCGCTGAGGAGTTCCCTCGCCAGCTCCACCTCGGCGAGGATCAGGCGGAGTTGGTCCTCGCGCATGCTGTCGACGACGAGCCGTGAATCCTGTGGGTTCCTGGCCAGATGCATGGCCCAGGCCACCACACCCCCCTGCTCCAGATACCCCTGGTAGAACGCGATCTTCTCGGCCTCGAGCTGCCGGAGCTCCGCCTCGTGGCGGGCCCGCAACTGGTCCTGCTCCTGCTGCCAGGCCTGCCGCTGGAGCGCGAGCTCGTGGTCCAGCCGTCCGTACTCCGTGGCCCGCCCCGCCTGGAGCGCGTCCTGCCGACGGGTCCGCCGGTCGAGCTCGATGTCGTACGCCACGCCCTGCTGCTCGGTGCGTATCTGCTCGGCGGCGTTGTGGTCGATGGACTGGAGCCGCCGCTGGTGGTCGATGTTCTGCTGGTCGCGGCGCAGCCGCAGAGTCCAGAGCACCTGCAGGCCCGCGGCCGTGCCGAGCGGTGCCTGGCCGGAGAGCGCGTGCAGCAGCTGTCGCTCGGCGCGTGCGCTGTCGTGGATGGCGAACCGGCGCGTGAGGGGGCGAGCGGCCTGCTGCAGTTCGCCGAGAAGCAGGGCCGGTACGTTCCGGTGGCCGCTCCTGACGAAGTCGGCGGGGGCGACGACCTGCCACGACAGGTCGACCGCGGCGATGAACTCGAAGGCGTCGTTGTCGCTGGGCAGGGGGATCTCGGCCTGGTGCGGGTGGACGCCCATGTCCACCTCGTACACCGATGTGTAGCGTTTCGCCGCCACCTCGCCGCGGCTCGGGCGCAGGGGCGGCAGATAGGCCTCGTACCCGCCCCTGGAGGTGGAGAAGACCAGGGCGTGGTCGATCCGGGTCAGCGACTTGCGGGCGAATCCGAACCGCGAGAGCTGCCGAACGGTGATGACGGGATCGATCAGGGACGTGTGCCGGTCGGCTGATTGATCCCAGTCCGGCGGCCGGCGGAAGTCGGGCATGGCGTCTCCTTCAGGGGTTCGGTCCGTGGCTCAGCGACGGTTCGGCAGCACGGTCAGCAGGCGGGTCGCGACGTCAGGCGGGGCGGCGCCGTCCTCGCCGCGCACGGTGCGCAGGAGGTGACTCAGGCGCTGGTGTTCGGAGGCCGTGGTGACCAGGGCCGGGAGCAGGCCGGCAAGCGCCCACTCCGTCGCCGGGTCGTGGTCGGCGGCGCGTACCCAGTCACCCAGCTCCTCCAGCGCGGCCCTCGTGTGTCTGCGATCGTCGAGCGCCGAACGCCAGAGCCGTGCGATCCCGCCGGCCGCGCGGCCTCCGTCGGCCGCCGATGTCGCGTACCAGTCGAGGACCAGTGGCCGTCCGTTGCGCGCGTCCTCCTTCCGTCGCGCGCACGCGCTGAGAAAGCCGCGCAGGGCGAGATCGTGAACGGCCCGGTCCTGGTCGAGTCGGTGCAGCAGTTCGGAGAGGACCTGCTCGCCGGCCGGTGAGAGCAGCAGCAGCTCCACGGACTGCGCGAGCTGCTTCACCATGACCTCGTCGATGTCTTCCTCGTCGCCGTCCTCGTCGAGGAGGGGTTCGTACTCCTTGCGGACGGCGCTCCGCAGGGCGGCGAGGGTCTGTGCCGGCCGCTCCGCGCCGATCAGGCCGTACGCGCGGATGGCCACCCAGCGCATCGCCGGATCCTCGCTCTCGCACCAGGAGTCGAGGATGCTCGGAATGTTGGGCGCCTCCAGGAGGTGCGCGAGCGTCAGTGAGTTGACCGCGACGAGGCGGTGGCGGAACAGGTGGGACGCCGCCCATGGCTCGATGATCAGAGCCATGGTGGAGGGCAGATCCGCGTACGCGAGGACGGCGACGGTGGACGCCGCGCGGGTGCGCACCAGGGGCCTTCCGTCACCGGCGAGCCGTTGGAGCCAGTGGACGAGCGCGGGCCTCGCCGAGGGGTGCCCGGTCCACACCTCGCGCAGCAGGACCAGCGAGACCCGGTTGTCGAGGAAAGCGGCCTTGGACTGTGTGACCGGCCCCCACTCCGTGTTCTCTTCCTCCAGATACCCCTGGGCGCGGGCGAGTTGGAGACGCTTGCCGATGTGGGTGCCGAAGACGGGGACCTGTGGCTGCAGAGCCGAGTCCGCGGTGTCCTGCAGGAAGGCGTAGAGCAGATCGCTCAGTTCGGCCGTGAGTGCGTAGGGGCCGCCGTCGAAGGCGGCCAGAGCGATGAGGAACGCCTTGTCCCGTAGCGGAATCAGCTCCTCGTTCTCGTCGAACCACTCCTGGACCTGGCTTTCCAGGGTGAACAGCGAGAAGGTTCCGACGGCCTCTTCGGTGACCTCGCCGTCCGCGTACCGCTTGAGGTGCTTCGCGAAGGACGCCACTTCGCGCAGCTGGTGCTCGCGCTCCAGGAACGTCGAGACAGCGGGCAGCGCAAGCAGCCGGTCGGTGGTCGCCTCGCCGGTGAGCTCCAGCAGGTGCCTTTTCAGTACGTCGGCGGGGCTCGGCGGCTTCCATTCGACGGCGGAGATGTCCTCCAGGGCGGCCATCGGCCCGACGGTGATGACCAAGTACGCGTCGTCCTCGGCGAGTTGATCGCGCGCGGCGAGAAGATGCGGTTCCCGCAGCGGCTGGTCGCGGCGCGTGGTCAGGTCGCACAGCACGTACCCCTTGGCCGAGTGCTGGCCGTCACTGAGCTGCTGGACGAGCTGCGCGGGTGTGGTGTCGCGGACGAGGGAGCGGATCGGGGAGACGCCCAGACGGCGGAGCAGCATCAGCGCGGCGGTTCGGCGCCCGGTGAAGTGCGGACCGGAAAGCACGATGACCCGCTCCGTGCGCAGCCGCGACAGAAGGCTCTCGAAGCGGGACTCGTCGGTCACGAAGTACGGGGCGAGGCGGTCCAGTGTCGACGCCGGCACTTCGCCGGAGCCGTGGCTCGTGGTGGAGACCCCGGAGACCCCGGAGACCCCGGAGACCCCGGAGACCCCGAAGTGGTAGACCTCCGTCTTGCTGCCCATGATGACGTCGCCGGCGACCAGACCGCCGCTCACGCCGTGCTGATCACCCGCGACCAGGCTGCCGCCGAAGCGCGCGTTGTCACCGACGCCCATCGCCTTGGGGCTGTGGTCGACCAGGTCCCTGCGGGCGGACCACGCGTCCTGCGGCTGGTCGTGTTCTTCCTGCTTGTCCTCTGCCTCAGTGGCCTCGGGGCCTGTCTGCTGCGGGTTGTCGGCGGCGTCCTTGTCGCCCGCCTGCTGCCGTGGGCCGGCTGTTCCCTGGCGGGGGCCCGGCTCGCCCGCGCTCACTCCCGCTCACCGCGCCTGGCGGCGCCGCCGCCTCCGAGGTGCACGTCTCCGTAGACCGTGCCGTTTCCGGATACGCCGTGCTGGTCGCCGGCCACGTAGCTGCCGCCGAAAGAGGCATTGCTGAGATCGACGGGGCCCGGAGGTGTGGCCCGGGTGCCTGCCGCGGGGGTCGACGCCGCGCCCTCCTCCGGCCTGCTCGTCACGTCGGGGCTCTGCATGCCCTTCGGCGTGGGTCCGTGCAGCCAGGCCTGCAGTGGCCCGTTCTTGCTCCGCACCGTGATGGCGTGGAACTCGTCCCTGGGAACACCCGGGTAGTCGTGCTGGACGATCCCGTGGTGCACGCTCTGCGAGACGCACAGGACGAAGTCGTCCGGGCGTTCCCGCAGAGCCAGGCGCAGCACGTCGGCGTCGAGCAGCCGGCAGGCATGGTTGAGGTCGGCCCCCACCCAGCCGTCGAGATCGTCGACGGCGACGTATCCGGTGGCGAGTACGGCCCGCAACCTGATCTGCGCGGACTTCGAAGCCATCCGGTTCACGGCGCGCAGCTCCGTGGGTGCCTCGGTCAGCAGGGCCCGCAGAAGCGCTGTCACCGACGCACTTGCGTCGATCAGCTCCATCACCGAGTCGCCTCGGTCGGCACGCAGCCGCCGGGTCTCGTCGATGCCCGAGCTCTCCAGGACGCGGTCGGCGATGTTGTAGAGCATGCGCCGCAGGTACGCCTGCTCGACGTTGTCGCGGTCGCTGTACTTCTCGATGTCGAGCAGAAGGATCGTCCGGCTCACGGGGTCGGTCATGGCCACCTCTCGAGTGGGGAGTCGTGCCAGGCAGAAGCAGCTTGGCGACGACGGGACCCCGGCCGTGAGGGCAGATGACGCACTCGAACTGTGACCGTGTGCACAGAACCGCGCTGCCGACGCGGAACGCCGAGAGGTGTCAGAGGTCCGGGTGCTCGGCGTGTGCGATCCGGCGCAGGATGTCCGGCCGAACGATCAGCAGCGCCCTGCGCCCGGTCACCACCACATCGCGTGTGCGCAGCTCCTTCAGGAGGCGCTGGACCATTTCCCGGGACGCGCCGACGGAGCCCGCGAGTTCCTGCTTGCTCAGGGGTACGGAGAGCTCTATGCCCTCGTCGGTACGGCGCCCATGGGTGCGGGCCAGGTCGAGCAGCAGAACGGCGAACCGCTCCCGCACGTTCATCGAGGCGAACTCGAGGCGCCGCCGGTCGGCGGCGCGGGTTCGGTCGGACGTGAGGCCCAGCAGGGCGAACGAAACGGCGGGGGAGTGGGCGAGGAAATCGGTGAAGGCCTCGCGCTCCACTGCCAGGGCATGGACTTCCTCAAGAGCCGTCACGGTCGCCGACCGCGGTCGGCCGGTCAGCGCGGCGGACTCACCGATGATGTCGCCGGGACCCCGCAGGGCGAGCAGGGCCTCGTACCCGTTGGGTGCGGCAGCGGTCACCTTGGACCAGCCCTGCACGATCAATAGGACGTGAGACGACGGCTCGCGTTCGTGCAGGAGCGCGACGCGCGGCCCGAAGCGCAGTTCGTGCCCCAGGTTCAGCAGCGCGGAGCGGTCCTCTCGCTCCAGCCTCGCGAGGAAGGGCACCTGGTCGTCCAGGCCTCCGCCTGGTAATCGCGCTCCCGCCATAGGCCCTCCTTGATCGTCACTCAACGGACAGATCAAGGTACTGACTGTGCGCATGACATCAAACGAGTACGTGTGGAGTGCCAGGACGGGCTGAAACACTTGGGGGCGCTTCGGGAGCATGAGGAGGGCGCTCCACCGTCACATCAGGGGCGAAAAGCCCGGCGTGTCGTGGTGGACTGCATTTGTTTTGACCGAACCCGATGAGGTAGGTACGCTCAGACCTTGTGCCTGGGGTGTGCCTGGGCTCGTGCGCGTGTCTTCAACCGCAGTGCGAGTCCGAGAACGGCCACCGTAATCTGCGCTCCTTTCCGTCTTGCGGCGGGAGTCTGCAGCATTCGACACACCCGACCGCGTGGGTCGGCGACGTTCCAGGTTAGCTTTACTATTCGGCACACAGAAACCGGAGAAGTAGTGCCTACGATCCAGCAGCTGGTCCGGAAGGGCCGGCAGGACAAGGTCGAGAAGAACAAGACGCCCGCACTTGAGGGTTCGCCTCAGCGCCGTGGCGTCTGCACGCGTGTGTTCACGACCACCCCGAAGAAGCCGAACTCGGCCCTCCGTAAGGTCGCGCGTGTGCGTCTGACCTCCGGGATCGAGGTCACGGCCTACATTCCGGGTGAGGGACACAACCTGCAGGAGCACTCCATCGTGCTCGTGCGTGGTGGCCGTGTGAAGGACCTGCCGGGTGTTCGTTACAAGATCATCCGCGGCTCCCTTGACACCCAGGGCGTCAAGAACCGCAAGCAGGCCCGCAGCCGCTACGGCGCCAAGAAGGAGAAGTAAGAATGCCTCGTAAGGGCCCCGCCCCGAAGCGCCCGGTCATCATCGACCCGGTCTACGGTTCTCCTCTGGTGACCTCCCTCATCAACAAGGTGCTGCTGAACGGCAAGCGCTCCACCGCCGAGCGCATCGTGTACGGCGCCATGGAGGGCCTGCGCGAGAAGACCGGCAACGACCCGGTCATCACGCTCAAGCGCGCGCTCGAGAACATCAAGCCGACCCTCGAGGTCAAGTCCCGCCGCGTCGGTGGCGCCACCTACCAGGTGCCGATCGAGGTCAAGCCCGGTCGCGCCAACACGCTGGCCCTGCGCTGGCTGGTGGGTTACTCCCGCGCCCGTCGCGAGAAGACCATGACCGAGCGTCTGCTCAACGAGCTCCTCGACGCCTCCAACGGCCTTGGTGCCGCTGTGAAGAAGCGCGAGGACACCCACAAGATGGCCGAGTCCAACAAGGCCTTCGCGCACTACCGCTGGTAGTCGCTACCCACATCGAGACCGAGAGAAGACTGAGCCGATATGGCTACCACTTCACTTGACCTGGCCAAGGTGCGCAACATCGGCATCATGGCCCACATCGACGCGGGCAAGACGACGACCACCGAGCGGATCCTGTTCTACACCGGTGTCTCGTACAAGATCGGTGAGGTTCACGACGGTGCCGCCACGATGGACTGGATGGAGCAGGAGCAGGAGCGTGGCATCACGATCACCTCTGCTGCCACCACCTGTCACTGGCCGCTGAACGATGTCGACCACACCATCAACATCATTGACACCCCCGGGCACGTCGACTTCACGGTCGAGGTGGAGCGTTCGCTCCGCGTGCTCGACGGTGCTGTCACGGTGTTCGACGGCGTCGCCGGTGTTGAGCCCCAGTCCGAGACCGTGTGGCGTCAGGCGGACCGCTACGGCGTCCCGCGTATCTGCTTCGTCAACAAGCTCGACCGTACGGGTGCCGAGTTCCACCGCTGCGTCGACATGATCGTCGACCGCCTCGGTGCGACCCCCATCGTCATGCAGCTGCCCATCGGCGCAGAGGCTGACTTCAAGGGTGTCGTCGACCTCGTCACGATGAAGGCCTTCGTCTGGTCCGCAGAGACCAAGATGGGCGAGGCGTACGACATCGTCGACATCCCGGACACGCACACCGAGGCTGCCGAGGAGTACCGCGGCAAGCTGCTCGAGGCTGTCGCCGAGAACGACGAGCAGATGATGGAGCTGTACCTCGAGGGCCAGGAGCCCACCGAGGAGCAGCTGTACGCGGCGATCCGTCGCATCACCATCGCCTCCGGCAAGGGCGGCGACACCACCGTCACCCCCGTGTTCTGCGGCACCGCGTTCAAGAACAAGGGCGTTCAGCCCCTGCTCGACGCGGTCGTGCGTTACCTCCCGTCGCCCCTGGACGTCGAGGCCATCGAGGGCCACGACGTCAAGGACCCCGAGGTCGTCGTCAAGCGCAAGCCTTCGGACGAGGAGCCGCTTTCGGCTCTCGCGTTCAAGATCGCGTCCGACCCGCACCTCGGCAAGCTCACCTTCGTCCGGATCTACTCCGGTCGCCTGGAGGCCGGCACCGCGGTGCTGAACTCCGTCAAGGGCAAGAAGGAGCGCATCGGCAAGATCTACCGCATGCACGCGAACAAGCGTGAGGAGATCGACTCGGTGGGCGCCGGCGACATCGTCGCCGTCATGGGCCTGAAGCAGACCACCACCGGTGAGACGCTGTGTGACGACAAGAAGCCGGTCATCCTGGAGTCCATGGACTTCCCGGCGCCGGTCATCCAGGTCGCCATCGAGCCCAAGTCCAAGGGTGACCAGGAGAAGCTGGGTGTAGCCATCCAGCGTCTCTCGGAGGAGGACCCCTCCTTCCAGGTCCACTCGGACGAGGAGACCGGCCAGACCATCATCGGTGGTATGGGCGAGCTTCACCTCGAGGTGCTCGTCGACCGCATGAAGCGCGAATTCCGCGTCGAGGCGAACGTCGGCAAGCCCCAGGTCGCGTACCGCGAGACGATCCGTCGGGCCGTCGAGCGCGTGGACTACACCCACAAGAAGCAGACCGGTGGTACCGGTCAGTTCGCCAAGGTGCAGATCGCGATCGAGCCCATCGAGGGCGGCGAGGCGTCGTACGAGTTCGTGAACAAGGTCACCGGTGGCCGTATCCCGCGGGAGTACATCCCGTCGGTGGACGCCGGTGCGCAGGAGGCCATGCAGTTCGGCATCCTGGCGGGCTACGAGATGACTGGTGTTCGCATCACGCTTCTCGACGGCGCCTACCACGAGGTCGACTCCTCCGAGCTGGCGTTCAAGATCGCCGGTTCGCAGGCCTTCAAGGAGGCCGCGCGTCAGGCCAAGCCCGTGCTGCTCGAGCCGATGATGGCCGTCGAGGTCACCACGCCCGAGGACTACATGGGCGATGTCATCGGTGACATCAACTCCCGCCGTGGCCAGATCCAGGCCATGGAGGAGCGCAGCGGCGCTCGCGTCGTGAAGGGCCTCGTGCCCCTCTCGGAGATGTTCGGCTACGTCGGAGACCTCCGCAGCAAGACGTCGGGTCGCGCAAGCTACTCAATGCAGTTCGACTCCTACGCCGAGGTTCCGCGGAACGTCGCCGAGGAGATCATCGCGAAGGCCAAGGGCGAGTAACTCACCCGAGTTCACGCTTTAGGCTTGACTCCGGAGTCTCCGGGGCATTCCGGCCCTCTTCGGGCCGGGTGTCCCGGGCCCCGGGCATCCCAGCAAAGATCACCTGGCGCCGATGAAGCAAGGCGTACAGAACCACTCCACAGGAGGACCCAGTGGCGAAGGCGAAGTTCGAGCGGACTAAGCCGCACGTCAACATCGGCACCATCGGTCACATTGACCACGGTAAGACGACCCTCACGGCCGCCATTACCAAGGTGCTGCACGACGCGTACCCCGAGCTGAACGAGGCCTCGGCCTTCGACCAGATCGACAAGGCTCCCGAGGAGCGCCAGCGCGGTATCACGATCTCGATCGCGCACGTCGAGTACCAGACGGAGACCCGTCACTACGCCCACGTCGACTGCCCCGGTCACGCGGACTACATCAAGAACATGATCACGGGTGCCGCGCAGATGGACGGCGCCATCCTCGTGGTCGCCGCCACCGACGGCCCGATGCCGCAGACCAAGGAGCACGTGCTCCTGGCCCGCCAGGTCGGCGTTCCGTACATCGTCGTCGCCCTGAACAAGGCCGACATGGTGGACGACGAGGAGATCCTGGAGCTCGTCGAGCTCGAGGTCCGTGAGCTCCTCTCCGAGTACGAGTTCCCGGGCGACGACCTGCCGGTCGTCAAGGTCTCGGCGCTCAAGGCGCTCGAGGGCGACAAGGAGTGGGGTGAGTCCGTCCTCAACCTGATGAAGGCTGTCGACGAGTCCATCCCGGAGCCCGAGCGTGACGTCGACAAGCCGTTCCTGATGCCGATCGAGGACGTCTTCACGATCACCGGTCGTGGCACCGTCGTCACCGGTCGTATCGAGCGTGGTGTCCTCAAGGTCAACGAGACCGTCGACATCATCGGCATCAAGACCGAGAAGACCACCACCACGGTCACCGGCATCGAGATGTTCCGCAAGCTGCTCGACGAGGGCCAGGCCGGTGAGAACGTCGGTCTGCTCCTCCGTGGCATCAAGCGCGAGGACGTCGAGCGCGGCCAGGTCATCATCAAGCCCGGTTCGGTCACGCCGCACACCGAGTTCGAGGCCCAGGCCTACATCCTGTCGAAGGACGAGGGTGGCCGTCACACCCCCTTCTTCAACAACTACCGCCCGCAGTTCTACTTCCGCACCACGGACGTGACCGGCGTCGTGACCCTCCCCGAGGGCACCGAGATGGTCATGCCGGGCGACAACACTGAGATGACCGTTGAGCTCATCCAGCCCGTCGCGATGGAAGAGGGCCTGAAGTTCGCCATCCGTGAGGGTGGCCGGACCGTCGGCGCCGGCCAGGTCACCAAGATCAACAAGTAAGCTCGCTTGCTTGAAGATCGGGGAGGCCCGGTCGCTCTGAACTGAGCGCAGCGAAGAGCCCCGTTCACCTTCGGGTGGGCGGGGCTCTTTGCGTGGGCTCTTTGCGTACGCGATTCAGGCCGTGGCAGCTTGACAGTTCGGCTCGATTGGCCTTCGGCATCCCACGTGTGGCACACTGTCCAGGTTGCTCGGTTGAGTGCCGATGCTGCGCGCCTCCCGCCGGGAGGACCGGAAGCGAGTCCCACAGTACTCGTCGCCCCATCTGCCGTAAGGCAGCGCTGGAGCGGACGTACGGGAATCTTCTGGGAAGTGCAGTGCGGAGGCTCAGCCAGGCGCCCGGTGGGTTTCTTCCCCCGGACCCGCGGTCATCTGGGCCGCAGCCCCTAGCAGGGAAATCCTTCGGGAAATCTCCGTGAGCGGGACTGCGACACGCCCGACCGCGTGGGTCGGAGGAAGTAGAAAAAAGGGCCTTCCGGGAGCCAGAGCGTTCGAGACAAAGGACTACCAAGTAGCCATGGCGGGACAGAAGATCCGCATCCGGCTCAAGGCCTACGACCACGAGGTCATCGACTCTTCGGCGAAGAAGATCGTCGAGACGGTGACTCGCACTGGTGCGTCGGTCGCGGGCCCGGTGCCGCTGCCCACTGAGAAGAACGTGTACTGCGTCATCAAGTCGCCGCACAAGTACAAGGACTCGCGCGAGCACTTCGAGATGCGCACGCACAAGCGCCTGATCGACATCCTCGACCCGACGCCCAAGACCGTTGACTCGCTGATGCGCCTGGACCTTCCGGCCGGCGTTGACATCGAGATCAAGCTCTGAAGGGCGCGGAGAAGATGACCAAGCAGATCAAGGGCATCCTGGGCGAGAAGCTCGGCATGACCCAGGTCTGGGACGAGAACAACCGCATCGTCCCGGTGACCGTGGTCAAGGCCGGGCCCTGCGTCGTTACCCAGGTCCGTACGAATGACAGCGACGGCTACGAGTCGGTCCAGATCGCCTTCGGCGAGATCGACCCGCGCAAGGTGAACAAGCCCCTCAAGGGTCACTTCGCCAAGGCCGACGTGACCCCCCGTCGCCACCTCGTCGAGATCCGTACCGCTGGTGCCAGCGAGTACACCCTCGGCCAGGAGCTGACTGCCGAGACGTTCGAGGCCGGTATCAAGGTCGACGTCACCGGCAAGAGCAAGGGCAAGGGCTTCGCCGGTGTCATGAAGCGTCACAACTTCGCCGGTGGCAAGGCATCGCACGGTGCCCACCGTGTGCACCGCAAGCCCGGTTCCATCGGTGGCTGCGCCACGCCTGGCCGTGTTTTCAAGGGTCAGCGCATGGCGGGTCGCATGGGCAACGAGCGGGTCACCACCCAGAACCTGACCGTCCACGCCGTTGACGCGGAGAAGGGTCTGCTGCTCATCAAGGGCGCGATTCCTGGTCCGAACGGCGGCCTCGTCCTGGTCCGTACCGCGGCCAAGGGGGCCTGAGGTAACCCATGAGCACCATTGACATCCTTTCGCCGGCAGGCGACAAGACCGGGACGGTCGAGCTCCCCGCGGAGATCTTCGACGTCGAGAAGATCAGCATCCCGCTGATCCACCAGGTCGTCGTCGCCCAGCTGGCCGCTGCCCGTCAGGGCACGCACAAGACCAAGCGCCGTGGCGAAGTCCGCGGTGGTGGCAAGAAGCCTTACCGCCAGAAGGGCACCGGCCGCGCGCGCCAGGGTTCGACCCGTGCGCCGCAGTTCGCCGGCGGTGGCGTCGTCCACGGCCCGCAGCCGCGTGACTACTCGCAGCGGACCCCGAAGAAGATGAAGGCCGCGGCCCTGCGCCACGCCCTCACCGACCGGGCCCGCAACGCTCGCATCCACGTTGTCACCAACGTGGTCGAGGGCGAGATCTCCACCAAGGCCGCGAAGACGCTGCTCGGCAAGGTCAGCGAGCGCAAGAACGTGCTCCTGGTCATCGACCGTGCGGACGAGACTTCGCTGCTCTCCGCCCGCAACCTGCCCCAGGTGCACATCCTGGAGCCGGGCCAGCTGAACACGTACGACGTGCTCGTCTCGGACGACGTGGTCTTCACCAAGGCCGCCTTCGAGTCCTTCGTGTCTGGCCCCAAGGCCAATGAGACCGAAGGGAGCGAAGCCTGATGGCTATTCGTCACCAGAGCATCGCGTCCAAGGCTGCGAAGGCCGCCAAGGCCGCGCGTGTCGCCAAGGCGAAGCGCATCGCGACCGAGGGCAAGATCGCTGTTGAGCCCACCCCGCTGAGCAAGTCCTTCTCGGACCCGCGCGACGTCCTCGTCAAGCCGGTCGTCTCCGAGAAGTCGTACGCGCTGCTCGACGAGGGCAAGTACACGTTCATCGTGGCCCCTGGCTCCAACAAGACCCAGATCAAGCAGGCCGTCGAGGCGGTCTTCTCGGTCAAGGTCACCGGAGTCAACACGATCAACCGTCAGGGCAAGCGGAAGCGTACGCGCACCGGTTTCGGCAAGCGTGCCGACACCAAGCGCGCCATCGTGACCCTCGCTGAGGGCGACCGTATCGACATCTTCGGCCAGGCCTCCTAACGGAGCGCCCGGTCCGAATATCGGACGAGGACTGAGAAATGGGAATCCGCAAGTACAAGCCGACTACGCCGGGCCGTCGTGGCTCCAGCGTCGCCGACTTCGTCGAGGTAACGCGGTCCACGCCGGAGAAGTCGCTGGTTCGCCCGCTGCACAGCAAGGGCGGCCGTAACAACGCCGGTCGGATCACCGTTCGCCACCAGGGTGGCGGACACAAGCGCGCCTACCGAGTGATCGACTTCCGTCGTCACGACAAGGACGGCGTGCCGGCGAAGGTCGCGCACATCGAGTACGACCCGAACCGCACTGCGCGCATCGCGCTCCTGCACTACGCCGATGGCGAGAAGCGCTACATCCTGGCCCCGCGTGGTCTGGGACAGGGTGCCCGGGTTGAGAACGGCCCTGGCGCCGACATCAAGCCCGGCAACAACATGGCGCTGCGCAACATCCCCGTCGGTACGACGATCCACGCCATCGAGCTGCGGCCCGGCGGCGGCGCGAAGTTCGCCCGCTCCGCGGGTGCCTCCGTGCAGCTGCTCGCGAAGGAGGGCTCCATGGCCCACCTCCGCATGCCGTCTGGTGAGATCCGCCTGGTCGACGTCCGCTGCCGCGCCACCATCGGCGAGGTCGGCAACGCCGAGCAGTCGAACATCAACTGGGGCAAGGCCGGCCGCATGCGTTGGAAGGGCGTCCGCCCGACCGTGCGTGGTGTCGTGATGAACCCGGTTGACCACCCGCACGGTGGTGGTGAAGGCAAGACCTCCGGTGGTCGTCACCCGGTCTCGCCGTGGGGCAAGAAGGAGGGTCGTACTCGTGATCGCAACAAGGCGAGCAACAAGTACATCGTCCGCCGCCGCAAGTCGAACAAGAAGCGCTAGGAGCGGGTTTAGATGCCGCGCAGTCTCAAGAAGGGACCCTTCGTTGACGGCCACCTCGTAAAGAAGGTGGACGCTCAGAACGAAGCCGGTACCAAGAACGTCATCAAGACCTGGTCCCGTCGCTCGATGATCATCCCGGCCATGCTGGGACACACGATCGCGGTGCACAACGGCAAGACCCACATCCCGGTGTTCGTCACCGAGGCGATGGTCGGCCACAAGCTCGGCGAGTTCTCGCCGACTCGCACCTTCCGCGGCCACGTCAAGGACGACCGGAAGTCGAAGCGCCGCTAGCGCGGGGTGGAACGACTATGACTTACACCGAAGGGACAACCATGGAAGCCAGGGCCCAGGCGCGGTACATCCGCGTCACGCCCATGAAGGCCCGCCGCGTGGTGGACCTCATCCGTGGCATGGATGCCACGGAGGCTCAGGCGGTCCTGCGTTTCGCCCCGCAGGCCGCGAGCGTGCCGGTTGGCAAGGTGCTGGACAGCGCCATTGCCAACGCTGCACACAACTACGACCACTCGGACGCCTCTTCGCTGTTCATCAGCGAGGCGTTTGTGGACGAGGGTCCGACCCTGAAGCGGTTCCGTCCGCGTGCTCAGGGCCGTGCCTACCGGATCCGTAAGCGGACCAGCCACATCACCGTGGTCGTCAGCAGCAAGGAAGGAACCCGGTAATGGGCCAGAAGGTAAACCCGCACGGGTTCCGGCTCGGCATCACCACGGACTTCAAGTCCCGGTGGTACGCCGACAAGCTGTACAAGGACTACGTCAAGGAAGACGTCGCCATCCGTCGGATGATGACGTCCGGCATGGAGCGCGCCGGCATCTCGAAGGTTGAGATCGAGCGCACCCGTGACCGCGTGCGTGTGGACATCCACACCGCACGTCCCGGCATCGTCATCGGCCGCCGTGGCGCCGAGGCCGACCGCATCCGCGGTGACCTCGAGAAGCTCACGGGCAAGCAGGTCCAGCTGAACATCCTCGAGGTCAAGAACCCCGAGGTCGACGCTCAGCTCGTGGCCCAGGCCGTGGCGGAGCAGCTGTCCTCCCGCGTCTCCTTCCGTCGTGCCATGCGTAAGAGCATGCAGTCGTCGATGAAGGCCGGCGCCAAGGGCATCAAGATCCAGTGTGGTGGCCGTCTCGGCGGCGCCGAGATGTCCCGCTCGGAGTTCTACCGCGAGGGCCGTGTGCCCCTGCACACGCTCCGTGCGAACGTCGACTACGGCTTCTTCGAGGCCAAGACGACCTTCGGCCGTATCGGCGTGAAGGTCTGGATCTACAAGGGCGACGTCAAGAACATCGCCGAGGTCCGCGCCGAGAACGCCGCGGCCCGTGCGGGTAACCGCCCGGCCCGTGGTGGCGGCAACGACCGCCCGGCCCGTGGTGGCCGTGGTGGCGAGCGTGGCGGCCGCGGCCGCAAGCCGCAGCAGCAGTCCGCGCCGGCTGCCGAGGCCCCCAAGGCCGAGGCTCCCGCCGCAGCTGCCGCTCCGGCTGAGAGCACCGGAACGGAGGCCTGACCGACATGCTGATCCCTCGTAGGGTCAAGCACCGCAAGCAGCACCACCCCAAGCGCAGCGGTATGTCCAAGGGTGGTACGCAGGTTGCGTTCGGCGAGTACGGCATTCAGGCCCTCACTCCGGCGTACGTGACCAACCGCCAGATCGAGGCGGCTCGTATCGCGATGACCCGCCACATCAAGCGTGGCGGCAAGGTCTGGATCAACATCTACCCGGACCGCCCGCTGACGAAGAAGCCCGCCGAGACCCGCATGGGTTCCGGTAAGGGTTCCCCCGAGTGGTGGGTCGCGAACGTCAAGCCCGGACGGGTGATGTTCGAGCTGTCCTACCCGAATGAGAAGACTGCGCGTGAGGCGCTTACCCGCGCTGCTCACAAGCTTCCGATGAAGTGCCGGATTGTTCGGCGCGAGGCAGGTGAGTCGTGATGTCGGCCGGTACCAAGGCGTCCGAGCTGCGCGAACTGGGCAACGAGGAGCTCCTCAACAAGCTCCGCGAGGCCAAGGAAGAGCTGTTCAACCTCCGTTTCCAGGCGGCGACCGGTCAGCTCGAGAACCACGGTCGGCTGAAGGCCGTCCGTAAGGACATCGCGCGGATCTACACCCTGATGCGTGAGCGCGAGCTGGGCATCGAGACGGTGGAGAGCGCCTGATGAGCGAGAGCAACGTGACTGAGACCAAGACTGACCGCGGTTTCCGCAAGACCCGTGAGGGTCTGGTCGTCAGCGACAAGATGGACAAGACCGTCGTCGTCGCTGTCGAGGACCGCGTCAAGCACGCGCTGTACGGCAAGGTCATCCGCCGTACGAACAAGCTCAAGGCGCACGACGAGCAGAACGCTGCCGGCGTCGGCGACCGCGTCCTCCTGATGGAGACGCGTCCGCTGTCGGCGACCAAGCGCTGGCGCATCGTCGAGATCCTCGAGAAGGCCAAGTAATTCTCTGAGGGATTTTCCTCAGAGTTCGTTCCGCCAGGCTCGGTGGGGGCCAAGTCCCGCAAGGGATGAAGCCCCCGCCGGGAACCGGCAGACAAACAGGAGATAGACGTGATCCAGCAGGAGTCGCGACTTCGCGTCGCCGACAACACGGGTGCGAAGGAAATTCTCACCATTCGTGTTCTCGGTGGCTCGGGTCGCCGCTACGCGGGCATCGGTGACGTCATCGTCGCCACCGTCAAGGACGCGATCCCCGGTGGCAACGTGAAGAAGGGTGACGTCGTCAAGGCGGTCATCGTTCGCACCGTCAAGGAGCGCCGCCGTCCCGACGGCTCGTACATCCGCTTCGACGAGAACGCCGCCGTCATTCTGAAGAACGACGGCGACCCTCGCGGCACCCGTATCTTCGGCCCGGTGGGCCGTGAGCTGCGCGAGAAGAAGTTCATGAAGATCATCTCGCTCGCGCCGGAGGTGCTGTAAGCATGAAGATCAAGAAGGGCGACCTGGTCCAGGTCATTAAATGTAATGACAATGG
>NZ_JBHYIG010000054.1:0-38026 GCF_042740015.1 Streptomyces sp. NPDC059037 | reverse complement strand
GACAGGTAGGTCCCCCACCCCCCCCTCTCGACCGGGAAGCGACGGCCACCCCGGAAGATCCGGCCGCCAGACGCTTGACGAGACCGGGACCCATCCCCGGACCGGCCGCGCACCCCTCCCACCCCTTCAGCGGGCTGCGCTGATACGAACTAGTCCGCACCCGGCAGGAAAGCCGCACGCCCCGCCGGGTGGTCCCCGTGAGCCCCGCTTCGAGGGCCGCCCGGTCATCTCGCTTCTCGCGGTGGAGGGTTGGGTGTCAAGGGTGGAGCGAAGCGGAATCGGCGCAGCCGACGCGTAGCGCAGCGGAGCGCCCTTTACACCCGGCCCGGAACCGCCAACCTCAGGACAACCGGGCGGCCCCGGCGCCAATGAACCGCCGGGACACCGAAGCCCCGCTAGGGGAACTGCACGACCACGTCGTACAGCCCTGTATTCGGCGTAGCCGGAGTCGCCTTGGACTCCCGCGCGGCATCCGTCCGCGAGGCGAACCCGGGGTCGGCCGTGGCCGCCTCCCAGGCCTCCTGGCTCTCCCAGTGGGCCACGTTCACGAGCTGGAACCGCCCGTCCGCGGCGCGGGCCCGATGCAGCTTCGTATCGATGAAGCCGGGCTTCTTGCTCATGATCGCGGCCCGCTGCTCCCACTTCTCGGCGAAGGCGTCGACGTCCTCGGCGGCGATCTCGAAGACGTTGATGAAGGTGACGGACTCTGAGGGCCGGCTGTCTGTGGTCATGATCGAACCCTAGGCGTGTCCTAATTAAGCCCGAATAAGCGGCAGTTGGTCGGCGTCAGAGCCCCGGAGCCCCCCACACCGGGAACCACCGCGCCAGATCGCGCTCGATCGTCAGATCGTCCCCGAGCATCGCCCGCACCTGCAGTTCGACCGGGTTGTCGCGCTTCTCGCCCCCGCCCGGCCGCGGTACGAACGGGTAGAACGTGCCGCGCTTGTAGAGGTAGACCAGCGCCAGAGTCCGGTCCTGCTCATCGCGGAATCCGATCAGCGAGCACAGCAGCTGTGGTCCGAAACCGGCCTCCGCCAAGGACGTGTTGACCGCGTGCAGGTCATTGACCAGGCCCGCGACGTCCTCCGTGGCTGCATGCCGCACGAGCAACCATGTATAGCCGTACGCGTCCTGGCTGAACTCCACCGGGCCGTCGAGCAGCGCCCGCGCCTCCTCCTGGATCCGCGAGAACGCCCCGCCCTCCACGCTGGCGAAACATACCGACCCCAGGCCGGTGGGTGCGAAACCGGCCGCGGCCTGCAGGGTGACGGCGGCGGACGGCAGCGCGAAGAGCTGGTCGAGGTCGGGGCGTACCGGCTTGCTGCGGCCGAGGATGGCGTCGAGGAAACCCATGCTCACTACCGTCCCAACTGCACGGAGATACGGCCCAGTTGGTCGAGCCGCTGCTCCAGCGTCGGGTGGGTGGACAGCAGGCGGCTGAAGCTTTCCTTGTGGAACGCCGGCACGAAGTAGAAGGCGTTGAACGGCTCCGCCTTGCGCAGATCGCGGGTCGGTATCCGAGCCATCTGCCCGGTGATCTTCGTCAGCGCGGACGCCAGCGCTGACGGGCGGCCGGTCAGCAGCGCGGCGGCACGGTCGGCGGACAGTTCCCGGTAACGCGAAAGCAGTCGGGTCAGCAGGAAGCTGAGCGCGTAGACGACGGCGCTCACGGCGGTGACGATCAGCACGGCTATGGCGGCGTTCTGATCCCGGTTGTCGCGTCCGACGCCGCTCCAGAGGGCGACCCGGGTGATGATTCCCGCCAGCACGCCAAGGAACGACGCGATGGTCATCACCGCGACATCACGGTGCGCGACATGCGAGAGCTCATGGGCGAGCACACCCTCCAGCTCCTCCGGCTCAAGACGGCGCAGCATCCCGGTCGTGGCGCACACCATCGAGTTCTTCCGGTTACGGCCGGTCGCGAAGGCATTCGGTACGTCCGACTCGGCGACCGCCACCCGCGGCTTGCGCATGTCCGCCAGTGCGCACAGCCGGTCGACGGCACCGTGCAGCTCGGGGGCCTGCTCCGGCGTCACCTCGCGCGCGCCCATGCTGAACGCGGCGATCCGGTCGCTGAACCAGAACTGCGCGATGAAGAGGCCACCGGCGACGAGCGTGATCACCACCCAGGCGCCCTCAAGCAGCACCACCAGGACGCCGACGACCACGACGTACAGCAGGCCGATGAAGAACATCGTCGTGACCATGCGCGAGGTCAGCCCGCGGTCGGGGGCGAATCGGGTCTGTGCCATGGCTCCTCCACAACACGTCGCGCTTCGCCTCGCGCAGCGCGACGGACTGCGCCGATGCACCGATTGTGCCTCTTATGGACTATATGTGAGATAAGTCCCTGGTCGGCGGGGCTGGGGAGAAATCCAGGTGAGCGTGCCCCCGCAGGGTGCGAGGATCGGGCCATGAGCAGCTTCGACGACCTCGTGGCCGAAGCCGAGGCCGCCCCCACCGAAGGCTGGGACTTCTCCTGGTTCGAGGGACGGGCCACCGAGGAGCGGCCCTCCTGGGGGTACGCCCATGCCATGGGTGAGCGTCTGCGGCACGCCTCCGCCTCCCTCGACCTCGACACCGGCGGCGGTGAGGTCCTCGCCGCCGTACCCGTGCTGCCGCCGTGCGCCGTCGCCACGGAGGGATGGCCGCCGAACGTCGCTAAGGCCACGGCCCTGCTCCACCCGCGCGGCGCGGTCGTCGTCGCCTCTCCTGCCGACGCGCCGCTGCCGTTCGCCGACGAGGCCTTCGACCTCGTCACCAGCCGCCACCCGGTAAAGGCGAACTTCCCCGAGATCGCGCGGGTACTGCGGCCCGGCGGGACGTACTTCGCCCAGCACGTAGGGCCCGCCAGCGTCTTCGAGGTCGTGGAGTACTTCCTCGGGGCGCAGCCGGAGGAGGTCAGGAACGCGCGCCATCCGGACCTGGAGCGCGCCGAGGCCGAGGCGGCGGGCCTGGAGATCATTGACCTCCGGGCCGAGCGGCTGCGGATGGAGTTCTTCGATGTCGGTGCCGTCGTGCACTTCCTGCGCAAGGTCGTCTGGATGGTGCCGGACTTCTCCGTGGACAAGTACCGGCCCCGGCTGCGGGAGCTGCACCAGCAGATCGAGACGGAGGGGCCGTTCATCGCCCACAGCACCCGGCATCTCTTCGACGCCCGGAAGCGTTGACCGCCGCCCGGCGTGAGGCTCGGCCGAGCCGTCAGCCGGGGCTCTCGACCGGAAGGCCCAGTGCCTGGGCGCACTCGACGAGCTGCTTGTCATACGCCACGAACGCGCTGACCGCGCTGCCCAGGCTCATCGCCGCAGCGCAGTGCAGGGCATCGAGTGATCGAAGGCGTCCTGTGTGGGGCAGCCGGCCCGCTGCGTCGAACACCGTGGGCCGAAGGCGCACCAGGGCGCAATCGTCCAGCCAGTCCTCCGCTTCACGCATTGTCGACGCGTCCGTGTCGCAGGCGCGCAGGGCGCGGCGGAGCTCCGTTCGGGTCAGGTCGCTGGTCAGGACCGTGAGGGAGCCCTGCTGAGAGAGCCAGAGCTCAAGGGCTTCGCTCTCTGCCTCTGCCTTGAAGAGCTTGATCGCCGCCGAGGTGTCCAGATAGATGACTGCCACTATCGGTCCCCTTCAAGATCACGCAGTTCTTGCAATGCCCGGCTGGCCGCGTCCCCTTCGGGTGAGGCCGGAGCCCTGCGCACCTTCGCGGTCTGAGCCGCCGTCCGCGCGCGGGCGAGGTCCGCGCGGTCGATGATCCCCTCGGCTACCGCGTGGTTGATGGCCTCCTCGGCCGGATCCGGAGGCAGTATCCGAGCGACCGTTCGGCCATGCCGGGTGACGGTGATCGTCTCGCCGTCCTCAAGCCGCTTGAGGACGGCAGCGGCGTTCCGCTGTAGATCGCGGACCGTGATCTTGACGTCATGCGATTCCTCGCTCATGTCGTACAGGCTAGGGCAGTGTCCGACATTCAGCCACTGTGTACGTCATGGGGCCCATCTGTGCGTCATGACTGTGGCGGAGGTTCGGCCGCCCGGCAAGGCGGGCAACGCACTTGTCCAGAGGGGGAGTTCGGCGGTCGGCAGGAGGCGGATGGTGCCCCGCGGCCCGCCGTACGCAGGAACTGCCGCTCCATGCGCCGGGCGTTGGCCGCGCTCCATGAAACAGCGACACTCATCGGCGATCTCCTCTGTACTGTCGATCGGGCAGGCGGCCGTACGTACGGATATGAGGAGTGGGCCATGCCGAAGACCGGTGCGGAGGGCAATAAGGAGAGCAAGTCCGTGTACGCCTGCGGGCTCGACGCCGCCGTGGACGTCGTCGGCGGCAAGTGGAAGCCGATGATCCTCTGGGCGCTGTACGCGGGCAAGGTCATGCGCTTCGGGGAGCTGCGCAGGCATCTCACCGGCATCAGCGAGAAGGTCCTCATCCAGCAGCTGCGCGAGCTGGAGACCGACGGCATCGTGCACCGCGAGGTGTACCGCGAGGTGCCGCCCAAGGTCGAGTACTCGCTGACCGACCTCGGCCAGTCGCTGAACGCCGCGCTGATCCCGCTGGGCATCTGGGGCGACGAGCACATGAAGGTCCTGGTGGCCAACCGGCAGGGCAAGTACGACGAGAAGGTCGCCTGAGGGGCGACGGCAGGCCCGACGGCGGAATCGCCCTTGAGGTTGCTCGGCGAGCCGATTGTTAGGCAAGTGATGCCAGAACAGGGTGTGTTGATTCTGCATCGTTATCCGGACTGGCTCGATCCAGCCGTCGGCATCACGTAAGTTCAGACCAAGGCGAATTCGCGTGAGCAAAGCCACGTGTGCGGTGCCGCGCGGTGGAGGGGGCTGCGCGGCCCCGCCCGCCCCCACCCGCCACCGACGCCGCGGCCCCCGCGCCGGCCGCGTCAAGCCGGCGCCCCACCTCGCGTCCCCCCAATGGGCTAAGGCCCCGCGCGGCCGAAATTCCGCCCAGGGGGCCGAAATCCGGTGGTGGAACAGGGCCGCGTGGTCGTCACGCAGTCGCCGGACGGTCTCGGAGAGTAGTTGTCTCGCGCCGATGCGCGCGCCATCCCTTACGAAGGGTTATGGTGGAAACCCCCCCTCGGGCCGGTCCGTCTCCCCCCCACGGACCGGCCCGATTTTTTGTGCCCGGACGACGGACTGCCGGAAGGGCCGCCAGAACCCGGACGCAAGGCCTCCGGATATGGTCAGGGACATGTCGAACCAATTCCCCCCACCGTCCGACCCCCAGCACAACCCGCAGGCCGGTCTCCCCACTTATACGGGCCCGGCCCAGGACCCCGGATACGCCTACGGCTACGGCCCGGTCGCCCCGCAGAAGATGCCCGGCGTCGTGCGCGCCGCGCAGATCGTCCTCTGGGTCCTCGGCGGACTCCTCGTCCTCGGCTCGATCGGCCTGATCTTCACGGTCAACCCGGAGACGGCGGGCGCGGCCCTCGGAGTCAACGTCTGCCTGCTGGTCTCCGCGGGCATGGCCTTCCGCTACGGCACCGTGGGCAACGGCATCCGCGTCACGTGCATCGTCCTGATGAGCGTGCAGATCGCCATGGCCCTCGGCGGCGCGGCCAACGGCAACCCGGCCGGCCTGCTGCCGCTGCTCGCTGCCATCGCCGTCGTCGTACTGCTCTCTCAGGGCGCCGCGGGCGCGTGGTTCAAGCGCCCGCGCGCGTAAGCCCCAAAGGGGCGCGGGGCTGTGACATGTGCGGCTCCGCCGCGTGGGCGCGACCAGCCACGACGAACCCGCAGCCGGAAACGCAACTCCCGCGGAGCGACTAGCCCCGCCCGGCCCAGATATTGGTGCCGGGCGTGGACACCGCGAACGTATCGATCTCGGCGAGCTCCGAGTCCGTCAGCTTCGGCCCCGCCAGCGCCGCCACATTCTCCTCCAACTGCTTCACGCTGGAGGCGCCGATGAGCGCCGATGTCATCCGCTCGTCGCGCAGAACCCAGTTCAGAGCCAGTTGCGCGAGCGACTGATCGCGGCGGGCGGCGATGTCGTTCAGGCCATTGAGGCGGCGGACGACCTCGTCGCTCAGCAACTCCGGGTCGAGCGATTTGCCCTGAGTTGCCCGTGAACCCTCCGGAATGCCCTTCAGGTACTTGTTCGTGAGCAGGCCCTGGGCGAGCGGCACGAAGGAGATGCAGCCCATGCCCGCGTCCTCAAGGGTGTCGAGCAGTGCGTCGTCCTCGGTCCAGCGGTTGATCATCGAGTACGACGGCTGGTGGATGAGCGCGGGCACGCCCATCTCCCGCAGCAGCCGCGCCGCTTCGGCGGTCTGCTCGCTGTTGTACGAGGAGACGCCCACGTACAGCGCCTTGCCCTGCTGCACGGCGGACGCGAGCGCGCCCATCGTCTCTTCGAGGGGAGTGTCCGGGTCGAAGCGGTGCGAGTAGAAGATGTCCACGTAGTCGACGCCCATCCGCTTGAGCGACGCGTCGAGGGACGACAGCAGGTACTTCCGCGAACCCCACTCGCCGTACGGGCCGGGGTGCATGAGGTAGCCCGCCTTGGTCGAGATGACCAGTTCGTCGCGGTATGCGGCGAAATCCTGCGCGAAGATCTTGCCGAAGTTGAGCTCCGCCGAACCGGCCGGCGGGCCGTAGTTGTTCGCCAGGTCGAAGTGCGTGACGCCCAGGTCGAAGGCGCGGCGCAGGATGGCGCGCTGGCTGTCCAGGGACTTGTCGTCGCCGAAGTTGTGCCAGAGGCCGAGGGAGACCGCCGGGAGCTTCAGGCCGCTGCGGCCCGTTCGCCGGTACTCCATCGAGTCGTAACGGTTCGCTGCCGCGCGGTACAGAGACGTGTCGTTCATGGGTACGAAGCTACTTCAGTGCGGGCCCACCCGAGGGCGGAGGCCCGCCCCTGCGGCGGTAGGCTTTCGCCTTCGGGGACTGCCATCTGCTGGAGGGGCTGAAACGACCGTGAACCTGCGGGACAGGCTGCGCGGCCTGCTGGTAAGGCTGTACGCACGCCGGGTGGAAGGCCACCTGGACCATGCCCAGGTGCCCAATCACATCGGGGTCATCATGGATGGCAACCGGCGCTGGGCCAAGGCCGCCGGATCCACCACCGCCCAGGGCCACCAGGCAGGCGCGGACAAGATCGAGGAATTCCTCGGCTGGTGCAGCGAGACGGACGTCAAGGTCGTCACGCTGTGGCTGCTCTCGACGGACAACTTCGACCGCCCCCAGGACGAACTGGGGCCGCTCCTCGGCATCATCGAGGACACGGTCCGCTCCCTCGGCAGCGACGGCCGCTGGCGCGTCCACCACGTCGGCGCCACCGACATCCTGCCGTCGGGCATGCGCAACGTCCTCAAGGAGGCGGAGGAGGCCACGGCCCACGTCGACGGGATAGTGGTCAACGTCGCGATCGGCTACGGCGGCCGCCAGGAGATCGCCGATGCCGTCCGCTCGATGCTGCTCGACGCCGCCGACAAGGGGCAGTCGCTCGACGAGGTGGCCGACAAGGTCGACGTCGACCTCATCGGCAAGCACCTCTACACCAGGGCCCAGCCGGACCCGGACCTGGTGATCCGTACGAGTGGTGAACAGCGTCTGTCCGGCTTCATGCTCTGGCAGACCGCTCACTCCGAGTACTACTTCTGCGACGTCTTCTGGCCCGCCTTCCGCAAGGTCGACTTCCTGCGTGCCCTGCGTGACTACGCGGCCCGCAACCGGCGTTTCGGCGGCTGACCCCGCGTAAGACCCTCGCGCGGGTGCTCATGTCGGTGAGGCCTGAGTAACCCAGAGTTCACGGACGCGCCGTCATATGCCCTGGCATGGCTGCGCTTGTTCGAGGGAATAAGCCTTCCAGGTCGACATCCGATTCACGGATGTCGTATCTCAGCGGGCGGCATGGGGCCGTCCGCCCGGGAGGCCCTTTGCACCAGGACGACCGTGCGGTGAGCACGGGCGAAGTGGAGGGCCGGAGCTCGGCCCGCGCACTGCGGTCGAGAGCCGGTCCGGATTTCTCCCGGCATCCTTCCCGTCGCTCCCCGACCTCATCCGAGGGGGTACGTCCTTCCGTGGTGACCAGCACAAAGCGCCGCATGCCCGACAGGCGCACCTATGTTCTCGACACCAGCGTTCTGCTCGCAGACCCGAACGCCCTGACCCGCTTCGACGAGCACGAAGTAGTGCTGCCCGTCGTCGTGGTGACGGAGCTCGAGGCCAAGCGGCACCATCCGGAGCTCGGATACTTCGCCCGGCAGGCGCTGCGCCTGCTCGACGACTTCCGCATCCGGCACGGACGCCTGGACGCGCCGATCCCGATCGGCGACCTGGGCGGCTCGCTGCGCGTCGAGCTCAACCACTCCGATCCCGGCGTGCTTCCGGCCGGCTACCGGTTGGGGGACAACGACTCACGGATTCTCGCCGTAGCGCGCAATCTCCAGGCAGAGGGGTACGACGTCACGGTCGTCTCCAAGGACCTGCCGCTGAGGATCAAGGCGTCATCGGTCGGACTCCTCGCCGAGGAGTACCGCGCCGAGCTCGCCATCACGGACTCCGGCTGGACCGGAATGTCCGAACTGACCCTCTCCGGCGATCAGGTGGACCTCCTCTTCGAGGAAGACCATCTGTACGTCCCCGAGGCGGCCGACCTGCCCGTCCACACGGGCCTCACCATCCAGTCCGAGAAGGGCAAGGCGCTCGGCCGGGTCACGGCCGATGGCAACGTCCGTCTCGTACGCGGCGATCGTGAGGCCTTCGGCATCAAGGGGAGGAGCGCGGAACAGCGGGTCGCGCTCGATCTGCTCCTCGATCCGGAGGTCGGGATCGTCTCGATGGGCGGCCGCGCGGGCACCGGCAAGTCGGCGCTCGCGCTGTGCGCGGGACTTGAGGCCGTCCTGGAGCGCAGGCAGCACCAGAAGGTGATGGTCTTCCGGCCGCTGTACGCGGTGGGCGGGCAGGAGCTCGGCTATCTGCCCGGCACCGAGGCCGAGAAGATGGGGCCCTGGGCGCAGGCCGTCTTCGACACCCTGGGGTCGGTGGCGGGCAAAGAGGTCATCGAGGAGGTGACCGCGCGCGGCATGCTCGAAGTGCTTCCGCTCACGCACATCCGGGGACGCTCGCTGCACGACGCGTTCGTGATCGTCGACGAGGCCCAATCCCTGGAGCGGAACGTTCTTTTGACCGTTCTGTCGCGTATCGGCGCGAATTCCCGTGTCGTACTGACCCACGATGTCGCCCAGCGCGACAACCTGCGCGTCGGTCGGTACGACGGGGTCGTCGCCGTCGTCGAGAAGCTGAAGGGCCATCCGCTCTTCGCCCACGTGACACTCACCCGCTCCGAGCGTTCGCAGATCGCGGCGCTCGTGACCGAAATGCTGGAGGACGGTCAGATCTGAACCATTTCACGGTGGTTACGCGGTAGTTGGCGCCGCCCGGCGAAGCGAAGGAGCCTAGCCGGGCGGCGTCTTGGCGTGTGCCACTTTCCTGAAAACTCCTGGGGCAAACGAGGTGTGAGCTTTCACACGCAACGGAGAATTGCCTTGCGGCGTCCGGCTGCGGCAGAGTCTGGGTCCTGTCAGGCCCCGCATGCGACACACCTGTACCCCCAGCGGTACCGCAACTCAGGAACAGCAGAACTTCATAGTGGCCGTCGCATGCCGCCCGAAGCACCACGCGGCGCTCCCGTAACGGGAGTTGTCCACCGGGCCCGTGCCTCCCGTGACCGAGTACCAAGCGGAGGCCAGCGCCAGGGGCACGATTGCGTCCGCGAGGTCACCTATGCGGGCGATGCTGGAAGGAAACCGTGTGAGCCGGATTTCGGTCCGGGGATTCGCCGTGGCGTCAGCCACCGCGGTCACCACTGTCGGCGCTGTCGTTGGTGTCGCCTCGGGCAGCACCCCGGGCGCCTCGAATGACAACGACTTCGAGGCGACGGCAAGCGACGCGACACTCCTCGCAGACATCCCCGCGGGTCAGCAGGCCCAGGTACAGACCGCGTCCCTGACGCAGCAGGCCGAAGCACAGGCCACCGCTGCCGACACGGCCGCGAAGAAGTCAGCGGCGGAAGCGGCGCGCAAGCAGGCCGCCGAGTCGGCGATCGCGAAGCAGAAGGCCGCTGAGGAGGCGGAGGCCGCCGAGAAGGCAGCCGAGAAGAAGGAGCGCGAGGAGGCGGCCGAGACCAAGGCCAGCCGTTCCTCCACGCGTGACGCCGGCGACTTCGCGAAGCAGACTTCGTACTCCGTCGCGGACGTCCAGGCGATGGCACGGCAGATGGTCCCCGGGGACCAGTTCCAGTGCTTCAGCAACATAGTCGACCACGAGTCCACCTGGAACTACCAGGCCAGCAACCCCTCTTCGGGCGCGTACGGCCTCGTCCAGGCGCTGCCCGGATCCAAGATGGCCTCGGCCGGAGCCGACTGGCAGACGAACCCCGCCACGCAGATCAAGTGGGGTCTGAACTACATGAACGACCGTTACGGCAGCCCGTGCGGAGCCTGGGATTTCTGGCAGGCGAACAACTGGTACTGAGCCGCCTGTCGCTCAGCCTTTTGGAGACCCCTCACCGTCCTTCGGTGGGGGGTCTCAGCCGTGTACGGTCAGTCCGACAACTTCCAGGGGGGAGTGGTGGGGAAGCAAGACGGGGGAAGAGGACGGATCATGTCGCGAGTGCCAGGGTGGCTCGGCCGGCTCGGCGCCGGACTGTCTCGGATGGGCGAGCGGATGGAGGGGCGTCGGGGACCGGACGCCGATGCTCCGGACGCCGACGCTCCGGACACCGACTCTCCGGACATGGCCAAGCGCTCACGGCGGTCGGCCGCCGATGAGGCCGCCGCAGCCGAGGGGGACGCGGCCGCGGTCGAGGCAGCGGGAGCGGCCGCACCGGAACCGGTGGTGCCCGCGCCGCCCGCCTACGCGCCGGCCATAGCGGCCAGGCCCGACCCCGTCGCGGCGGTGCCGTGGGGGATGCGGGTCGCGGCCGAGGCCGGCTGGCGGCTGCTCGTACTCGCGGGCACGCTCTGGGTGTTGATGCAGGTCATCAGCGCCGTTCAGTTGGTCGTCTTCGCCTTCATCGCGGCGCTGCTCATCACCGCGATGCTGCAGCCGACCGTGGCCCGGCTCAGGCGGCTCGGTCTGCCCAGGAGCCTGGCGACCGTGCTCACCGCCGTACTCGGCTTCGTCGTCATGGGGCTCGTCGGCTGGTTCGTGGTCTGGCAGGTCATGGAGAACGCGGACACGCTCTCCAACCAGGTCCAGGACGGCATCGACGATCTGCGCAACTGGCTGCTCAACAGCCCCTTCCACGTCACCGAGGACCAGATCAACGACATCGCCAAGACGCTGCGCGAGGCGGTCGGGGCGAACACGGAGGAGCTGACGTCGGCGGGGCTCGAAGGCGTCACCGTGATCGTGGAGGCCATGACCGGCATCCTGCTCACGATGTTCTCGACGCTCTTCCTGCTGTACGACGGGAAGCGGATCTGGCAGTGGGTCCTGAAGCTGGTGCCTGCGCCGGCCCGGCCGGGGATCGCCGGAGCGGGGCCGCGCGCGTGGCGGACCTTGACGGCTTATGTGCGGGGCACGGTGATAGTCGCCCTCATCGACGCGATCTTCATCGGGCTCGGGATCTACTTCCTCGGGGTGCCGATGGCGGTGCCGCTCGCCGTCTTCATCTTCCTCTTCGCGTTCATTCCGCTGGTGGGTGCCGTGATCTCGGGCGCACTCGCGGTGGTCGTCGCGCTGGTCACGCAGGGCGTGTTCACGGCCGTCATGACCCTGGCGGTCGTGCTCGCCGTGCAGCAGATCGAGGGCCACATCCTGCAGCCGTTCATTCTCGGCCGTGCCGTGCGGGTGCATCCGCTGGCCGTCGTGCTGTCCGTGGCGGCGGGTGGTCTTGTCGCCGGGATCGGGGGTGCGGTGGTGGCCGTGCCGCTGGTCGCCGTGACGAACACCGTCGTCGGCTACCTCCGCGCGTACTCACGTGAGGCCGCCCTGAAGCAGGCGCCTCAACCGCGGGGCGCCACCGCGCTGGACGTCGCGCCCGTGGACGGCGGAACAGCCGCCGAGTAAAACATCTCTGGATCTTGGCCTGGCGTCCACCTGCGGTGGCTAGAGTCCGCGCGCATGAGACCCAGCCACAGACTCCGACTCGGCCACAGGCAGAGTCATCGACAGAGATGCAGACGGATACGCACCGCGGGCGGGCTCGTGCTCGGGCTGCTCGTCCTGATGCTCGGCATCGGCGCCCAGCCCGCCGCCGCGCACGTCTCGCGCGAGCACGCCGAACTCGTCGTCGCCCCCGGTGACGGCGTCACGAGCGGGCGTCTTGTCGTGCACCACGACGTGGTGTCCGCGGGGGAGGCAGGCGCCTGGGCGTCCCGGCTGCTCTCGGCCGACTGCCCGGTCAACGGCTCCGGCGTGGCCGGTGACAGCGGCGGAGTGCCGGGCGGCGTCGTCGTGGAACTGGCGTGGAGCTGCCGGCTCGACGCCGTCGACCTGAGCGCCCTGCTCGACAAGGGCGGACTGAGCCAGGTCGTCGTCGAGTTCGACGGCACGGCGGTGGACGCCGACGCGGCCACGCCGATCGTCGACGCCCGTGGTGTGCACGCGCCGCCCTCGTTCCCCTGGGCCACCGTGCTCCTGGTGACGGCGGCCGGAACGCTCCTCGCGCTCGCCGCCTGGCAGCTCCCGCTCGTCCTCAGGCTGATGCGGCCCCGGCGGCTGCGGTTGGCCGTCGCGGGGACGGTCGCGCTGTCCTGCCTCGCACCCCAGGCCGCGTACGCCGATGGTGCGGACGCGGCGGACACCGTCACCGTGACGGGCACCGTCTTCCGGGATACCAACGCCAACGGCAAGCGGGACAAGGGCGAGCGGCCCATGGCGGGCGTCGATGTCACCGACGGGGCCGTGTGGACGGCGTCCGGGCCCGACGGCTCGTACCGCCTGGACATCGATCCCACCCGGCGTGAGACGGACCTCGTCAGCATCGTCTCGCCGGACGGCTACACGCCCGCGCTGCGCGACGACTACATACCGACGTACTTCCGTGAGGTCGCCGAGAGCGGCTCGGCGGACGCCGACTTCGCGCTCGTCCCCGACAAGAACGCGGCCGACCCCACCGAGAAGTGGGTGATGAACTCCGACACCGAGGTCGGCAACCGCACGGACGAGGAGGCGAAGAAGGCCCTTCCGCAGTGGACAGGGCAGGTGCGGGCGATGTCCGAGGTCGACGGGGCGACGATGCAGATCGCCACCGGCGACCTCACCGTCACCGACTACGCCGAGGAGCCGCGCCGCCAGGGCGCCTACGACCTGTTCAGCAAGGGCCTCAAGGAGGGCAGGCTCGGCCACCCCTTCTACCCGGTGATGGGCAACCACGACTTCGGCGGCACGGCGGCCTCCAAGGGCTATGCGGGCAGCCTGGAGTACTACCGCCGCAACCTCGGCCCCGAGTGGTACAGCTTCGACCGCGACGGCCGCCACATCGTCGTACTCGAGGACAACTACGACGCGAGCGGCCTCAAGCCGCAGCTGGAGTGGCTGCGCCGGGATCTCGCCCAACACGCGGTCGGCAAGCAGGTGTTCGTCTTCGCGCACCGCTCGCTGTTCACCCAGTGGGGTCCGGGCGCGGGCATGCAGCCGACCATCGACGAACTCGCCAAGTACGACGTGCGGATGGTCGCGGCGGGCCACAACCAGCAGGCCGAGTTCCGGCGTGGCGCCTTCAAGCGCTCCGTCGAGATCAACAACCAGGGCACGTACGGGATCGACGGCGCACGCCCGGACTACAAGGTCCTCGACTTCAGCGCCATCACCGACGATCCGCGCACGGACCGGAACGAGGACACCGGTCATGTCACCGGAATCCACCGGCAGTTCGAGGTCGACGACGACGCCGCGCTGGTCAGCCCCGCGAAGGGCAGTGTGCACGCGGCGAAGGACGGCGTGCCCGTCGAGGTGTACGCGGAGGACGACGGGCGTACTCCGCAGCGGGCCAAGGTGACCGTGCGGGACAAGCGCGGCGATGTCGTGCGGCGCGATGCGCTGCGGTTCGGCGACGGCGCGTCGAAGCCCGGCATCGAGAACTGCTACACGCCGCCGGGCGGCAAGCCCGAGCCCTGTCCCGACGCCCGCGGCTCCTGGACGCGGGCGAGCGATCTGCTGCGCGGCCTGCGGCCCGGCGCGTACACGGCGGAGACCGTCGCGTACGACACCAGGGGCAAGGCCTGGCCCGCCCTGAAGAACCCGTTCACCGTGGTGCGCAACGCCGATGCGGTGCCCGCGGGACAGGACTGGGTCCGGCAGGGCGGCGACGAGGCGGGACGCTCCGCGAGCGCGGACGATCCCGGGCCGGTGCTCGACCTGAAGTGGGCGCGCCACACCGGGGAGCAGTTCAACCTCAACGGCTCGGTCGTCACGGACGGCAAGGTCATCGTCTCCTCGCGGGCCTTCGACTCGCCGTACAGCATGATGCTCGCGTACGACGTGAAGTCCGGGCGCGAGATCTGGCGTACGTATCTGGACGGCGACGCGGAGTCGGCGCCCACACTGCACGGCGGCCGGGTCTACCTGACGACCGGCGTCGGCCGCGTCTACGCCATCGAACCGGACGACGGGCACATCGCCTGGGAGGCGGTCGACCGCGAGGAGCAGCACGGGGACACCGTGCGGCGCTACGGTCGGGCCGGCGGTCCGGTCAGCGTCTTCGGGCTCACCGGTGAGTCGGACGGCGGCCGTTCCGTCGCCGTCTACCAGGACTGGGACACGGTGCGCTGCCGGGACGCGAAGACCGGCGAGAAGCTGCCCGGCGGGTTCGCGGCGGCGGGCTCGTGGGGGCAGTTCCACAGCACCGTGGTGCGCGAGCCCGGCTCCAACACCGCCTATCTGCACTCCGGTTCGAGCAATTCCGTCATCGCGATGGACCTGGCGAGCTGCAAGCAGCTGTGGGTGAAGGACACCAAGGGCAGCATCGACAGCCACTCGTCGCCCGTCCTCACCGACCCGGCGTCGGGCGATCCGAAGCTGGTGACGTTCACGTCATCGGGGGTCCGCGGATTCGATCCGAAGTCGGGCGCCCAGACCTGGGAGTCGACGGCGGGCGGTTCGGGCGTCTGCGAGCCGGGCCCCGCGCCGCTGACGAGCCCGGCCGTCTGGGGTGACATCGCGTACGTGGCGGGGCGCGACGGTGTCGTACGCGCCTATGACACGAGCGCGGCCGACCCGTCGAAGCCGCTCTGGCAGACCAAGGCCGGCTATCTGCCGGGGGAGAGTCCGCTGGACGACGAGTGGCGGGTCGCCATGGGCTGCACGGCGGGCGAAGGATCGCCGACCATGCATCCCTTGGTCACCAAGTCCCATGTGTACGTGGGGACTTGGGACGGGCGGCTGCTCGTCGTCGACCGCTCGACGGGTCGGCAGGTGCACGCCTACGACCTGGGCGCGGGCGTCACATCGGCGCTGTCCGTCAGCGGCGGGCGGATCTTCGCCCTCACCGACGACGGCACGATCCACGCGCTGGCCGCGCGCCGCGGCTGAGGGGAAGCGGCACCGTGCGAACACTCCTGACCGGGGTGCTGCTCGTCCTGGCCGCCGGGCCCCCCCGGCGGTTGGGGGGGGGCGGGGGGGGGGCCGGGCCCCCCCAAGCGTACACCCCCCCCCGGAAAGTGGGGGCGGGGGGCCCGCCCCCCCGACCACCCCGCCCGCGGGGGGGGCGCGCCGCGCCCCCCCCCGCCCCGGCGCGGCAGCCGGCCCCCGGGGGCCCCGGCGCAGGCGCACCCCTTCGGTACGCCACCCGTCGTCAAGGTCGAGGCGCGGGAATCGGCGGTCGAGGTCAACTGGTCGGCGCAGCCGGACGACATGGCCGTCCTTGCCGACAAGTCCGGCGGCGACGAGGCGGGTTACCTCGGCTCACACATCCGCGTACGGCAGGACGGCGCCAACTGCCCCGTCGAGCGGGCGTCCGGCACCCGCCTGCGCTTCGCCTGCCCGCGGCCCGTGGACCGGATCACCCTCACCGTCACCGCCCTGACGGACGTCGACCGCGCCTACCGCACGGTCTCCGTGACGCCGCGGGGCGGCGGAGGGCTGCACACGGCGCGGGCCCCGGCCCGCACTCTGACGCTCACCTCGTCCGGCGCACCCGCGGGCCCCGCCTCGTCCGGCAGCGCCTGGACCACGGACCTGACGGCGGTCCTCGACCACGGGGTGTTCCTTCCGCTGGCCCTTCTGGTGTCCATGGCGGTGGGCGCGCTGCACGCGTGCGCACCGGGCCACGGCAAGTCGCTTGCCGCCGGTTACCTGGTGGGAGGGCGTGGCCGGGCCAGGGACGCGGTATGGCTCGGCGCGATCGTCGCGCTCATGCACACCTTGTCGGTCACGGCCCTGGCGGTGGGCTGGTGGCTGGCGGCGGAGAGCACACCGGACATCGCGTCACTGACGGGCTGGCTGAACCTCGTGGCGGCGCTGGTCGTGGTGGGCGTGGGGGTGGCACTGCTGGTGCGGCTGAGGCCCCGGAAGGGGCGCGGGGAACTGCGCGACCAGCCACGATGGCGCCGCAGACACCCCGACCACAGCCACGACCACGACCACAGCCACGACCACACCCACCACATCCCCACCGCCCCCTCCCTCCTCACCTGGCGAGGCCTCCTGCTCCTGGGAACCTCCGGCGGACTCCTGCCCTCGCCATCGGCGTTCCTCGTGCTGCTCACCGGGCTGCTCACCGGACGGACCGGTACGGCACTCGCGATGGTGGGAGCCTTCGGGGCCGGCATGGCGCTGACGCTCGCCGGGGTCGGCCTCGCCGTGCTGAAGGGGCGGGACGCCCTGCTCGCCAGGGCGTCCGGCTCGGCGAGGCTGCGCGCATGGGCGCTGCGCGTGCCCGTCGTCGCCGCCTCGTCCGTGGTGGCGGGCGGCACCGTGGCGTCGGTGCTCGCGGCGGGGCGGGTGCTCGCGCCCTAGGCTCCGGCGTACGCGAAAGGGCCCCGCCGACTCGGAAGTCGGCGGGGCCCTTTCGACGAGCCGCCTACTCGGAGAGCACCGCTTCCGAGTCCAGCGTGACGCCCACGGCCTGGATCACCGAGGCGATCTTGAAGGCTTCCTGGATCGTCTCGCGGTCCACGCCCGCCTTCCGCAGAACCTGCTCGTGAGAGTCGAGGCACTGGCCGCAGCCGTTGATCGCGGAGACCGCGAGCGACCACAGCTCGAAGTCGATCTTCTCCACGCCCGGGTTGCCGATGACGTTCATCCGCAGGCCGGCCCGGATCGTCCCGTACTCGGGGTCCGAGAGCAGGTGGCGCGTGCGGTAGAAGACGTTGTTCATCGCCATGATGGCGGCGGCCGACTTGGCGGCCGTGTACGCCTCGGGGGAGAGGTTCGCCTTCGCCTCGGGCTCCAGCTCGCGCAGGACCTTCGGGGAGCGCGATGCGATCGCGCAGGCGAGCACCGTGCCCCACAGCTGCTGCTGCGGCAGGTCCGAGTTGCCGATGACCGAGCCGAGGTTCAGCTTCAGGTCCTTGGCGTAGTCCGGTACGGCGGACTTCAGTTCGTCGAGTGCCATGTCAGTGGGCTCCGTTCACTCGCCCGAGAGGAGCGCGACCGGGTCCAGGGTGTTCTCGCCCTTGGTCCAGTTGCACGGGCAGAGCTCGTCCGTCTGGAGGGCGTCGAGGACCCGGAGGACCTCCTTCGGGTTACGGCCGACGGAACCGGCGGTCACCATCGTGAACTGGATCTCGTTGTTCTGGTCCACGATGAAGACGGCGCGCTGCGCGAAGCCGTCCTCGCCCTCGATGCCGAGGTCACGCATGAGCTCGTGCTTCGAGTCGGCCAGCATCGGGAAGGGCAGGTCGGTGAGGTCCGGGTGGTCCTTGCGCCAGGCGTGGTGCACGAACTCGGAGTCGCCGGAGAAGCCGAGGACCTGGGCGTCACGGTCGGCGAACTCGTCGTTCAGCTTGCCGAAAGCGGCGATCTCGGTCGGGCACACGAAGGTGAAGTCCTTGGGCCACGCGAAGACGATCTTCCACTTGCCCTCGTAGGTCTTGTGGTTGATCTGCTCGAACTCCTTGCCCGCCTCCAGCGAAACACAGGCAGTCAGGTCGAACTCGGGGAACTTGTCACCGACAGTGAGCACGCGCTCTCCTTGCAAGCAAAGGAACCCCGGTAAGGGGCTCCAGGGGGTTGGACTGCTTTCGATCGTGGCACAGAGTGCATTGATTAGGGAAATAGCTACACTCTGTCCCGTTGATCGGAGGTGGCTATCAGTGCGAGCCATAAATAGGGGCAAGCAGCCCAGCCTGGCGCAGCTCCGCGCCTTCGCGGCCGTGGCCGAGCATCTGCACTTCAGGGACGCGGCGGTGGCAATCGGGATGAGTCAGCCCGCACTGTCCGGCGCCGTCTCGGCCCTGGAGGAGGCACTGGGTGTCCAGCTCCTGGAGCGCACGACGCGCAAGGTGCTGCTCTCCCCGGCCGGTGAGCGGCTCGCGGTGCGGGCCAGGGCCGTGCTCGACGAGGTCGGGGCGCTGATGGAGGAGGCCGACGCGGTGCGCGCGCCGTTCACCGGGGTGCTCAGGCTCGGGGTGATCCCGACCGTGGCGCCCTATCTGCTGCCGACCGTCATCGGGCTCGTACACGAGAAGTATCCGGATCTGGATCTCCAGGTGCATGAGGAGCAGACCTCGTCGCTCATCGAGGGGCTCGGTGCCGGGCGGCTCGATCTGCTGCTGCTCGCCGTGCCGCTGGGGGTTCCCGGTGTGACCGAACTGCCCTTGTTCGACGAGGACTTCGTGCTCGTCACGCCGCTCGACCACTGGCTCGGCGGGCGGGAGGGCATCCCGCGCGACGCCCTGCGTGAACTCAATCTGCTGCTGCTGGACGAGGGGCACTGCCTGCGTGACCAGGCGCTCGACATCTGCCGGGAGGCGGGCCGTGCGGACGCGCCGGTCACCACGACGGCCGCCGGGCTCTCCACCCTCGTACAGCTGGTGGCCGGCGGGCTCGGCGTGACGCTGCTTCCGCGCACCGCTGTCCGCGTCGAGACCAGCCGCAGCAATCAGCTGCTCACCGGGTACTTCGCGGACCCGGCGCCGACGAGGCGGATCGCCCTCGCGATGCGTACGGGGGCCGCGCGGGCCGCGGAGTACGAGGAGCTTGCCGCCGCGCTGCGGGGGGCCGTGAAGCCGTTGCCGGTACGGGTGTTGTGACCCCGCACCGGCAACGTACGCGCTGAGAGCGGGAGTTACTCCGTACGCAGGCCGTCCGGCCGCATCATCCGCCGCAGCGGCGGCAGGCTCAGCAGCGTCACGGCCACGACCATCCCCGCGCCCACGCCCGTCAGCGGGAGGAACGACCACCAGTCGGTGACCTCCTTGCTGATCATGCGGGTCATGACCACGCCGAGGCCGATGCCGCCCGCCACCGCGAGGGCCAGACCCAGGACGACGGGGACCGCCGTCTGCCACAGGAGCGACCACGCCATCGAGGAGCGGCGCGTGCCGAACGCGGTCAGGGCCGCCAACAGGCGCTTGCGCTCACGCAGTTGCTCGATCATCGACACCAGCATGGACGCGGCGATCAGTGCCATGGTGACGCTCGCACCGATCTGCAGGCCGCGCGCGATGGACGCGTACTGCTTGTCGCGGTCGACCGCCTTCATCGAGTCCACGCCGAGCAGCGGGCTGATGTGGGCCGCCGCGTTGCGCACATGCTCCTCGGCCTCCGGCTCCTTCGGGTCGAGCTTGACCCAGGAGGTCGTGGTCGCGTCGGACAGCTTCCCGATGTCGACGGCGGAGGGCGTGGCGAGCACCCCGTCGATCTTGCTGCCGGACGGGTTGGGCCTGGCCTCGACGGTGCGGGTGTCCTTGGGGAGCGTCCACAGGACCGGCTCGGCGCCCTTGTCGAAGTCGGGGTCCTCGCCGATGTTGATGGGCTTCCCGGGGCGTGCGGTCGTGTCCACCCAGGAGTTCATCTTGCGGTCCTTCGTGTGCGAGACGAAGGTGTCGCCGTCCTTGCAGGAGCCGATGTCCGCCAGCTCGCGCAGGGTCGCGCAGGTGCCGATGGTCAGCTGCGTGGTCGGCGTGATGTTGTCGACCTTGGCCTTGCCGGGGCGGGTGACATACGCCTGGACGGTGCCGATGACCTTGGTGACGCCCTTGGTCCCGGTGAAGTCGTCGATCATCCGCTGGGCGAGCGGGCCGCTGCCGCTGACGCTGTGGACGGTGAGCTGGGCGCGCGAAGTGTCCTGGCCGGTCGTCTGGTTGAAGTCGTCGTGCATGGACGCGAACATCATCTGCAACGCCACCGCGCCCGCCACCGCGACGGTGATCCCGCTGACCGCCCGCGCGGCCGTGCCGCTGGTCAACTGGAGCCTGCGGATGGCGAGTTGCCACGGAACGGGGCCGCCGCGCAGCCGTCCCACGACGGCCTCGACCAGCCAGGGCAGGAGCGCGCTGAGGCCGATCAGGGTGAGGGCGGAGCCCGCCGCGATGGCGGGCACGTTCACGGTTGATCCGATGTCGCGGTCGACGCGGCCCGACGACAGCAGGATGCCGATGCCGGCGAGCGGAAGGAGCACCCGCCACCACAGGCGGCGCTCGCGCCGCTTGCCGCCCCGGACGACGCCGAGCGGCTCGATGGCGACGGAGCGCAGCGAGATCAGCGTCACCAGGACCGCGCAGACCGGCACGGCCACCGCGACCAGGGCGACGAGGCCGGGCTCGGGCGCCATGTCGGACGGGAAGGCGCTGACGTTCGTCAGGTCGACCACGCCCACCAGTTGGCGAAGGAGCAGGAAGAAGACCGCGCCCACGGCGAGCCCGAGCAGCGCCCCGAACAGCGCCTCGCCCGCCGCGATCCTGCGTACGGTGCGGGCGCCCGCGCCGACCAGGCGCAGCGCCGCGAGCCGCCGGTCCCTGCGGTCGCCGCCGAACCGCACGGCCGTACCGATGAAGATCGCCACCGGGGTGAGCAGGACGACACAGATCAGTACGACGAGCGCCATCAGGAACGGGTCGAGGGGCAGGGAGTTGTCCTGACCGAAGCGGGCCAGGCGATGGGCGCCGTCCGCCCCCGTGAGCTTGTCGGCGCCCGCGTAGTAGTACAGCTCGAGCGGTGAGACGAGTCCCGCGTCGCCGATGGTGCCGACCACGCGGAAGTCGCTGAAGCGCTCCTTGAGCAGCTTGTTCGCCGGGTCGTCCAGGAGATCGCGCAGCGCGGGCGAGACGACCATCTCGCCGGGCGCCGGCATCGTGTCGAGGCCCGGCGGCAGGACCGGGCGTTCGCCGTCGGCCTGGAGGAACATGCCGGACGCCGTCCGCCCGTGGAACTGGGTGCCGGTGTCGCGCACAAGCACCGTCGAATCGCCCGCCTTGGGCGGCTTCATGTCCATCGAGGCGTACGGAGTGCGCGCGTACGTACGGTCGTCGCGGTTCTGCAGCAGGTTCGGCACCGACGCGGCGCCGAGCAGCAGCGCGACGCCGAGGCCGACGCCGACGGCGGTCAGGATCGTGCGGGTCCAGCCCTCACGGCCGCCGCCGACGGCGAAACGTATGCCCATCGCCAGATCGCGGAGCCAGGCGCGGACGCCGGTGGGCGCGGTGTCCCCGGCGTGCGGCCGGGGCGCCGTGGGGGCCTCGGGGCGGGTGTCGAGGCTCATACGACCCGCTCCATGTCGCGTGACCTTCCGTCGCGCACGACGATCTCGCGATCCGAGTAGGCGGCGACCCGCGTCTCGTGGGTGACCAGGACCACGGCGGCGTTCGTCGAGCGCGCGGCGTCGGTGAGCAGCTCCATCACGCGCTCGCCGTTGAGCGAGTCGAGCGCGCCGGTCGGCTCGTCGGCGAAGAGCACGCGCGGTCCGGTGGCGAGCGCGCGGGCCACGGCGACCCGCTGGCCCTGGCCGCCGGAGACCTCGCCGGGCCGCTTGGCGAGGACGTCGTCGACCTCCAGGCGCTCCATCCAGGTACGGGCGGTGGCCTCGGCGTCCTTGCGCTTGGCGCCGTTGAGACGCAGTGGAAGGGCGACGTTCTCGACGCAGGTCAGCTCCGGCACCAACTGCCCGAACTGGAAGACGAAACCGAACTCGCTGCGGCGCAGCGCGCTCAGCGTGGCGTCCGGCAGACCGGTCAGCTCGCGGCCGTTGTACGTGATGGAGCCGGCGTCGGGCCTGACGATCCCCGCGAGGCAGTGCAGCAGGGTGGACTTGCCCGAGCCGGACGGGCCCATGACGGCCACGACCTCGCCGGGGTGGATGGAGAACTCGGCGTCGTCGAGCGCGTTCGTCGCGCCGTACGCCTTGCGAAGGCCGGTGGCCGTGAGGAGGGAACCTGCGGGGGTCATGCGGAGCGAACCTCCTGGGCGAGCTTGCCGAGGCGCGCGGCGGTCAGTTCGAGCCAGCGCAGATCGGCTTCGAGGTGGAACAGCGCGTGGTCGCAGATCAGCTGGTCCGCGAGATCACCTTTGCGCTTGCGGTCGGTGAGGATGCGCATGAGGCGCAGGTGCTCGGCCCGCTGGGAGTCGAGGATCTCCGTGGCGTCGCGCTCGGTGAGGAGGGCGAGGACGACCTTCGTATAGAGGGTCGACTGGAGATAGGGCTCCGGCTTCTCCGGGGTCGCGAGCCAGCGCTGGACATCCGTGATGCCGGCCTCGGTGATCGCGTACCGCTTGCGCTCGGGGCCGCCGCCCGCCTCTATGCCGTCGACCTCGACGAGGCCGTTCTTCAGGAGGCGGGACATGGTCGAGTAGACCTGGCCGTAGTGCAGCGGCTTGTCGTGACCGAACTTCTCGTCGAAGGTGCGCTTGAGGTCGTAGCCGTGGCGCGGGCCCGACTCAAGGAGGCCGAGGAGGGTGTGACCGATGGACATGCGCGGCACTCTACACGGTGTGTATACGTGGTGTGTATACCCGTCCTGGGGGGCTGGGGCGGGGCTGATGGGGAGCTCACAGGTTCGAGAAGCGGGCAACCTTCTGGGGTCTGTGTTCGTCGGTTCTTAAGGGCAGGTGCTCATTGTCACGTCCGGAAAAGACCGGATCGGCAGGAGTTTGTCCCAAGGTGCGGTGTTAGCTTCGTGAGCTGACTCGACGTACGTATGTGGACTAGACGGAAGCGGAGCACTCAGAGCCATGGGCCGAGCGGAAGAGCGACAAGCGCGGCAGCGCGGCGCGCGCCGGGCAGCGCGCCCGAGCCCAGCCGACGGCGGCAAACCCAGCGGCGGCAAACCGAAGCGCAGCGGCATACGCCGCTTCTTCACGCTGAAGAAGATCCTCGGCACGTTCTTCGGGATCATCCTGCTGGGCATGCTCGGTTTCGTCGTCCTCTACATGGTGGTCGACGTGCCCAAGGGCAACGCGGCGGCCAAGCTGCAGAGCAACGTCTACAAGTACAAGGACGGCTCGGTCCTCGCCAGGACCGGCGAGCTGAACCGCGAGGTCGTCGACCTGGAGAAGGTGCCCAAGAAGGTCCAGAAGACGTTCGTCGCCGCCGAGAACAAGTCCTTCTACAAGGACACCGGCGTCGACTTCAAGGGCACCGCCCGCGGCCTGATCAACACCGTCAGCGGCAAGGGCAAGCAGGGCGGCTCGACGATCACCCAGCAGTACGTCAAGAACTACTACCTGACGCAGGACCAGACGGTGACCCGCAAGCTCAAGGAGCTGGTCATCTCGCTGAAGGTGGACCGCGAGCAGAGCAAGGAAGACATTCTCGCCGGGTACATCAACACCAGCTACTACGGCCGCGGCGCGTACGGCATCCAGGCCGCCGCCCAGGCGTACTACGGCGTCGACGCCGAGAAGCTGGACGTCGCGCAGGGCGCCTATCTCGCGGCCCTGCTGCAGGCGCCGAGCCAGTACGACTGGACGTCCGCCACGCCCGCGAGCCGCAAGCTCGTCAAGGAGCGCTGGAACTACGTACTCGACAACATGGTCGAGGAGAACTGGCTGCCCGCGAGCGAGCGCGAGGGCCTGACGTTCGACGTGCCGCAGAAGCCGCAGGCCGCGCCCGGCCTCGAGGGCCAGACCGGCTACCTGGTCAAGGAGGCCAAGGCCGAGGTCATGCGGGCCGGGCACCTCAGCGAGGAGCAGTTCGACGCGGGCGGCTACACGATCACGCTCAACATCGACAAGAAGAAGCAGAAGCTGCTCGAGAAGGCCGTCGACAAGAAGCTGAACGACCAGCTGGACCCGGACAAGCGCAAGGCGGACGCCCGGGTGCAGGCGGGCGCGGCCTCCGTCGACCCCAAGACGGGCAAGGTCCTCGCCATGTACGGCGGCGAGGACTATGTGAAGCACTACACGAACAACGCGACGCGGCGTGACTACCAGCCCGCGTCCACGTTCAAGCCGCTGATCCTCGCCGCGGCCCTGGAGAACGGCAGCAAGACCCAGTCCGAGCAGCCGATCACCGCGAACACGGTCTACGACGGCACCAGCGAGCGCCCGGTCAAGGGCAGCGACGTCGCCTTCGCGCCGCCGAACGAGGACGACAAGAGCTACGGCCCGGTCACCGTCCAGAAGGCGATGAACAAGTCCATCAACTCCGTCTTCGCGCAGATGGGCGTGGACGTCGGCATGGAGGACGTCCTGAAGACCGCCGGCGACCTGGGCATGGACGTCGACGGCCTGCCCGCCGTGCCCGCGCAGACCCTGGGCACGATGGGCGCGAGCCCGCTGGAGATGGCGGGCGTGTACGCGACGCTCGACAACCACGGCAAGAAGGTCACCCCGGCGATCGTGGCGTCGGTCGAGCACAAGGACCGCACGATCGAGCTGCCGGACCCGATCGGCGAGCAGGTCGTCGAGCGCGGCACCGCCGACTCGCTGACGTCGGTCCTGACCGGTGTGGTCGACGACGGCACGGGCAGCGCGGTGCGCAGCCCCGTGCAGGACGTGGCGGGCAAGACCGGTACGTCCGACGACAACAAGTCGGCCTGGTTCACCGGCTACACGCCGAAGCTGGTCACCTCCGTGGGCCTGTTCGGCGAGGGCGCCGCTGGCACGGCCGAGGAGAGCAAGCAGGTCTCCATGCGGGGCGCGGGCGGTCTGCCGCGCGTCGACGGCGGCAGCTTCCCGGCCCAGATCTGGGCGGCGTACACCTTCGACGCGATGGGTTCGCCCAGCGAGTTCGACCTGGACACGTCCATGGGCGCGGCCATCGCACCGCCGCCGGACCCGACGACGCAGGCCCCGCGGGAGCCGACCGAGGAGCCCGAGGAGCCCAAGGACCCGACGACGAAGCCGCCGACGGAGACCCCGTCCAGCGAGCCGCCGACGGAGGAGCCGACCACCGAGCCGCCCACGGACCCGTCGACGATCGAGCCGCCCACGGACGAGCCGGATGAGCCGGACCCGTCCGGCTCCATCGAAATCCCGGAGAACCCGAACGGACGGCCGAACAAGGACTGAGCCAGTTCCCCGCGCCCCGCAAGGGGCGCGGGGCTGTATCGATCAGCGGCTTCGCCGCGGGGCGCGACCAGCCACGACGGACCCGCAGACGAATCCGCAATCCCCACAGATCGCTCAGTGCCGCTTCGGCTCCGGCGTCGAACTGTGGTTCAACTCGAACCAGACCACCTTCCCGGTGCTCAACCGGGTCGCCCCCCACCGCCGGGCAAGCCGGTTGACCAGATAGAGCCCGCGGCCCCCCTCGTCAGTGGCGCGGGCCTGGCGGAGCCGGGGCAACTGCGGCACATCGTCGCCGACCTCGCAGCGCAGCACGTCGGTGCGCAGCAGCCGCAGGGTCACCGGACGCGAGGCGTACCGCACGGCGTTGGTCACGACCTCGCTGACGAGCAGCTCCACGGAGTCGGTCAGCTCCTCCAGGCCCCAGCGCTCCAGGGCGCTGCGGGCGAGCCGCCGGGCGCGCGACGGCGTCGCGTCCTCCGGCTCCAGGAACCAGTACGCGACGTCGCTCGGCGCGATCCCGTCGAAGCGGGCGGCGAGCAGCGCGATGTCGTCGTCCCGGTCGCCGGGGCCGAGCATGTCGAGCACCTCGTCGCAGAGCGCCTCCAGGGGCGGCGGGTGGTCCGGACCCGTCAACTGGGCGGTGGCGGCGAGCCGTTCGCGCAGCTGCTCTATGCCGGTCCACACGTCACGCAGGCGGGACTCGACGAGCCCGTCCGTGTAGAGCAGCAGCGTGGCACCGGCGGGCGCGTCGAGCTCCACCGCCTCGAAGTCCACACCGCCTACGCCGATGGGCGCGCCCGGCGGGACCCGCAGGACCTCGGCGCGGCCGCCCAGATGCAGCAGTACGGGCGGCGGATGCCCGGCGTTGGCGATGGTGATGCGGTGCGCGACCGGGTCGTAGACCGCGTACAGACAGGTCGCCATGCGGTCCGAGCCCAGGCGCTGGGCCTGCTCGTCCAGATGATGCAGGACCTCCTGGGGCGGCAGGTCGAGCCCGGCCAGGGTCTGCGCGGTCGTCCGCAGCTGGCCCATGATCGCCGCCGATGTCATGGAGTGGCCCATGACGTCGCCCACGACCAGGGCGACGCGGCTGCCGGGCAGCGGGATCGCGTCGTACCAGTCGCCGCCGACCCGGGCCGTCTCGGCGGCGGGCAGATAGCGGGACGCCAGACGGACGCCGGTCGGGCGCGGCAGGGTCTCGGGCAGCATGGTGCGCTGCAGCTCGTCGGCGATGTACGCCTCGCGGCCGTAGAGCACCGCCTTGTCGATGCCGAGCGCGCTGTGCGTCGCGAGCTGGGCGGCGACCAGGAGGTCGTCCGCCTCGAAGGGATGGCGGTCGGAGCGGCGCAGGAACACCGCGGCTCCGATCACCCGGCGCCTGCCGCGCAGCGGGGCGAGGATCGTGCGCTGCCCCGTCGGCACGGTCCTGCCGTCGCCGAGCAGTTCGGGCAGTGCGGCGCGGGCGCCGGGGGAGTCGGCGAACACCGGGCGTACGCCGCGCAGGACTTCGGCGAGGGCGCCGCCGGGGCGCACCTCGCACAGCTCGGCGGTCGTCACCAGGTCGGGCTGCACCTGCAGGGCGGGCATCGTGCCGCCGTCGGTGTCCGGCTCCTCGGGGATCCGGTCGGTGCGGCGCAGGCGCAGCATCAGCGCACCGGTCGGCCGCTCCTCGCCGACCGGTAGCGGGTCGCGCAGATAGACCAGTATCGCGTCGGAGAACGTCGGCACCGTGGCCCGGCACAGGCCCATGACGATCTCGTCCAGGTCGATGCCGCGGGCGATGCGCCGGGTGGCCGCGCCCACGAAGCGCAGCCGGTCACCGTCGCGGCGCATCGCGGCGGGGCCCGATCCCGGCGGCCGGGGCTGCCCGGTGCGCCGCTCTTCGCCGCCGGGACCGCCGGGGCCGCCGGGTCCGACCGCGGGCCTGGGCTGCTCAGGTCCCGGCTGGGACGGCACGGCCTCGGGCACGGGGCGCGGGCGGTGCGGGTCGGGCTGCGAGGCCGGGGCCCCCGACGACTGGGCGTGCTCGTCGCTGGGGCTCGCGGCGGGGTCGCCGGTGCGGGCCTGGGCGGACGCCGCGTCGCCGGTCCGTGCCTGTGCGGGTAAAGCGGGCGCGCCCGTGCCGCCTGGTGCCTCCGGGGCACGCACCAGCGCCCCGCGCGGGTCCGCGGGGGCGGTCGGCCGGGCAGCTCGGGGCTGTCGGCCTTGGTCGGGGGTGGGGTGCTCCGTCACGCGTTTCGATCCGTCCGTCCGGGGCTGCGCCGTTGTCTCCGGGGGCTAGGTGGGTCAGCCGCGTCGGCAGTGCAGGAAGAGCTGGTGCTCGGGGATGGGGCCTCCCCTGGTCGAGCGAAGTCGAGAGCTTGGGGAAACGTCGGTGCTTGCGGGGGCGTAGGAGTACGTGTCCTCATCGATGATGTCGAAGCCCGCGTCACGCACGACCTGCCGCAGTTCGTCCCGCAGGTAACCGGATACCCGGATTGTGTGCCCCAGGAACGGAATTGCCGCGTCATCCAGATCGGCCTCGACCATGGACAGCGTGAGCAGGCCATCGGGGCGCAGCAGTCCGTGCAGCAGCCGCAGGGCGTGCGGGATCTCCTCGCGCGGCAGCATGAGGAGCGCGAAGAAGGCCACGATCCCGTCGAAGTGCCCCACGCCGTCCGGCCCTTCGGCCCGCAGCTGAGCCACGTCGAGCCGGCGGAACTCGGCGCCCGGCGCAGGCACGTTCTTCCTGGCCAGGTCGAGCATGCCGGACGACAGATCGACGCCGAGGACGCTGTGCCCGGCGTCGGTGAGCTGACGGGCGGTCGGCAGTCCGGTCCCGCAGCCCACGTCGAGCACCCTCGCCCCGGGCGGCAGCGCATCCGCGATCCTGCGCCCGGCGGCCAGTTGGCCCTCCTTGTGCGGGAAGGCGTCGTCGTAGTGCTGCCCGATGGCGTCGAACGCTTCGGCCTGGCCCGTGCGGTCGGGCGTGCCGGATGGCCCGCCGTACCTGTCGAACTCGCTCGCCTCGCTCACGTTCTGCCGCTCCTCGATGACAACCAGTCAGGCATCGCGCAAGCTCAGGGAGTTGCTGCTGAGTTGCTGCTGTGCGCCCTTGCGGAGGACGATCCTACGTTTGAACCCTGGGGGCGCATCAAGGGTCTCATGACGTCACATGCGCGGGCGTGCGGTCCCAGTCATCCGGAAGGGGCGGAATGCCCCAGTCCGGATCGGGCCGCCACTGTTGCCAGTTGTCCGAAAACGGTGCGCCCCAGGCGTGGATCACCTCGACCGCGGCGAGCCCCGCGGCCCGCACTTCCTGCGCTTTTGCTTCCTCCATCAGTCCGGCGCGCTGAGCCTGTGCGAACTCATCCTCGTCGTGCCAGCTCCAACTGCGGTCCGGTCGCACAGAGATGTCCAGAAAGTGATCCTCGGAATCGATGCCTCCGGCCCAACGTGCGCGCGGCTCTTCGAGGTTCACGTACCAGTTCTTGAACTGCCATCCCGGATCCCAGAACAGCCACACCGACCACGGCTCGGCCGGCCGCGCCAGTTTCAGCACGCCGGTGCCGAACCAGCGGTCCCTGCTCAGGGCGCGGGGCTTGGTGTACCGGGTGGCGAGGGGCTCGTGATGGACGGGCGTCCCGTCGGCGAGCACCGGCTTCACGCACTCCGTCCCCGGCGCCATCCACACGGCGAGCAACTCGTCCGTGTCCTGTACGACGGTGACGGGCCGGCAGATGTGCACCCGCTCCCCGGCGTTCTCCTTGTACCGCCACAGCACGTGGGAGCCGGGGGCCCAGCGTGCGTCGTCGCTGCTCGTCGTTGGCGGCGTCATGTGCGCTGTCATGCAGAGATGTTAGTAGCCCGGCAGGACCGTCCGGCGGCGGCTCCCCAGGGCCGGGGCGTCCGCTCCCTAGGGCCGGGTCATCCGCAGCACGTCAAGGGCCGCGTCGAGCTGCTCCACCGTGAGGTCGCCCCCCTCGACGTACCCGGAAGCAAGCACGACCTCCCGGATCGTCTTGCGCTCGGCCAGTGCCTTCTTCGCCACCTTCGCAGCCTCCTCGTACCCGATGTACTTGTTCAGCGGAGTGACGACGGAAGGCGACGACTCGGCGTACTCGAGGGCCCGTTCACGGTTCGCCGTGATCCCGTCCACCGTCCGGTCGGCGAGCAGCCGCGACGCGTTGGCGAGCAGCCGCACGGACTCCAGGACGTTCTTGGCGATGACCGGAAGCATCACGTTCAGCTCGAAGTTGCCCGCCGCCCCCGCCGCGGCGACCGTCGCGTCGTTCCCGGTGACCTGCGCGGCGACCATGAGCACCGCCTCCGGAATCACCGGATTCACCTTGCCCGGCATGATCGACGAACCGGGCTGCAGATCGGGCAGGTTGATCTCGGCGAGCCCCGTCCGGGGCCCGGATGCCATCCACCGCAGGTCGTTGGAGATCTTCGTCAGACCGACGCCGATCGTGCGCAACTGCCCACTGGTCTCGACGATTCCGTCCCGCGCCCCCTGCGCCTCGAAGTGGTCCCGCGCCTCGGTCAGCGGCAGCCCGGTGGCCCGCGCCACCTCCGCGATCACGGCGGCCGAGAACCCGGGCGGCGTGTTGATCCCGGTGCCCACCGCCGTGCCGCCCAGCGGCAGTTCGGCCAGGCGCGGCAGCGACGACCGCAGCCGCTCCACGCCGTACCGCACCTGCGCCGCGTACCCGCCGAACTCCTGGCCGAGCGTCACCGGCGTCGCGTCCATGAGATGCGTACGCCCGGACTTCACGACGTCCGCGAACTCCTCGGCCTTGCGCTCCAGGGACGCGGCGAGGTGCTCGAGGGCGGGGATCAGATCGCCCGTCACGGCGCCCGTCGCCGCGATGTGGATGGAGGACGGGAAGACGTCGTTCGACGACTGCGAGGCGTTCACGTGGTCGTTGGGATGTACGTCGCGACCGAGCCGCTCCGTGGCGAGCGTGGCGAGCACCTCGTTGGTGTTCATGTTCGACGACGTGCCGGACCCCGTCTGGAAGACGTCCACCGGGAAGTGCTCGTCCCAGCGGCCTTCGGCGACTTCGCCCGCCGCGTCGGCGATGGCCTCCGCGATGTCCTTGTCGAGCACGCCGAGCTCCGCGTTGACCTTCGCCGCGGCCGCCTTGATCCGCGCGAGAGCGGCGATGTGGGCGCGTTCGATGCGCTGCCCGGAGATGGGGAAGTTCTCCACCGCCCGCTGTGTCTGGGCCCGCCACTTGGCGTGTGCGGGGACCCGCACCTCGCCCATGGAGTCGTGTTCGATCCGGTACTCACCACTGGCGTCGCTGGTCATGCCTCGAACCTACCTCTCCGTCAGAACCCGCCGAAAAGTTGAGCACTTGTCTTGTTCCAGGTATTCCCAAGCGCCCTACTGGCCAGTAAAAACCGGGGGTAACACCAAACCGGGGAGGCGCGATGAAGCGCACCAGAAGCAGCCGCCAGGGCAGGCTGAGATGTACTTTCGCGGCGGCCGTCGCGATGGCGGCGGTGTTCGGCACGGCGGCGATGCCCGCCCAGGCGGCGGACGGCAACGGCGGGAGCCCGAAGGCGGCGCCCGCCTCGACGCCGCTCCCGCCCGACCTGGAGAAGATCCGGGCGGACGAGGCCACCAAGCTCTACGGCGACCCGGCCGAGCGCCCGCTCGCCGACCGCAAGACCGGGCTGATCTCGCTCGGCGACAGCGAGATCTCCGGGGAGGGTGTCGGGACGTACGAACCCGGTACCGACGGCCCCGACAACTGGTGCCACCGCTCCCCGGACGCCGCGATCCACCGCACCGGCATCCCGGCCGACGTGACGTACAACGTCGCCTGCTCGGGAGCGAGCACCGTCAACATCAGGATCGGCGGCCAGAAGCAGTACGCCGACGAGCTGGTGCAGAGCGACAACCTCGCCATCAAGGCCCGGAACACCAAGATCAAGACGATCCTGCTCGTCATCGGCGCCAACGACGACCTCGAGTTCTCGCCGGTGATGACGGACTGCGTCACCCGCTATCTGCTCAGCCAGGGAGCCTGCGCCGGCAAGTACAGCGACGGCTGGCAGGCCCGGGTCGACGCCCTCGTGCCCAAGGTCGAGCAGTCCATCCGCGACCTGAAGACCGTGATGAAGGACGCGGGCTACCAGGAAGGCGACTACAAGCTCGTCGCCATGGGCTACCCGAACCCGGTCGGCCCGGACTTCCGCGACAACCCGAACTTCCCCGGCAAGCTGGCCTGCGGCGGTCTCGGCTACGACTCCGACACCCAGTGGGCCCGCAACTACGCGGTGCCGGCCTTCGAGACCGGCATGCGCAAGGCCGCGAAGAACGCCGGCGCGACCTACCTCGACAACTCCCGGCTCTTCCACGGCCACGAGGTCTGCATGGAGGACACCTGGGCGCGCGGGCTCTACATCGACCTCTCCAACCCCTTCCCGCCGGACTCCAATTCGGTACGGCAGTCCTTCCACCCCAACGCGCGGGGCCACGCGGCCTTCGCGTCCTGCCTCACCCAGATCCACAACTCCGGGCAGCGTGAGGCCAGTTGCGCCGACCCGGCGAGCACGGGCAGCCCCAAGCTGTACCCGGGCGGATGGGACGACGCGTACAGACCCCTGAAGAACCAGGGCACGGGGACCTGCGTGGACGTCGACGCGTCGAGCAGCCGCAACGGCACCAAGGTCCAGGGCTGGGACTGCACCGGCAACCGCAATCAGACCTGGTGGTACGACGGCGGCCCCGGTGGTCGGCAGTCACTGCACACCGGTCTGACGCAGGACCGCTGCATCGACGTACCCGGAACGGCGAAGGAAGGCACCGCCGTCACGCTGTGGAACTGCCACGGCGGCGCCAACCAGAAGTTCGTGCGCGAGGCGGGGACGGTGCGTCCCGCGTCGGACACCGGGCTCTGCCTGGGGCTCGCATCGCCCAAGGAGCCGCTGAAGCTCCAGAAGTGCGACGGGTCGCCGAACCAGAGGTTCGCGTAAGCCCCCGTTCGCCCCGGGCCTCCTCCGCCACCGCCCTCCAGGAGGCGGGCCCGGGGCGAACGTCGGAGAATGAGGAAGGGAATGAGGGGGGAGACCCACCACCTCACAGGAGGCGGCCCATGCTTCCCCACCTCAGGACCCTCGGCGCGCTCGGCGTCTGCCTGGCCGCGTCCGTCGCCCTCACCGCCTCGTCCCCCGCCTTCGCCGCGCCCGCCCAGGACGACGAGACGTTCACGCTCTATGCGAAGGAAGTCGCGAGCGAGGACGACGAGGGCGAGAGCGAGCAGGCACCCGAAATCGGGGACAGCTTCGCCTTCGCCGACGACCTGTACGACAGCAAAGGCGGTGGCAAGGTCGGCAGGGACGGCGTGACGTGCACCGTGGTGCGCGTCGCCGACCCCGGCGACCTGCTGTGCGTGGGCACCTTCGTGCTCGAGGGCGGCCACATCGCCGGGCAGGCCGTAGTGCCGCTCGACGAGTCGTCGCAACAGCCCACCTTCGACATCGCGATCACGGGCGGAACCGGCGACTACGAAGAGGCACGCGGCTACATCCGCTCCACCGATGACGGGGACTACCAGAGGCTGGAGTTCCATGTCAGGAACTGAACGGCCCTGACGGGGTGCTGCCGCAGGGTCAGCCCAGGCCGGGGCCCCGCACCGGGATGCTGGTGAACGTCGGCGCCGGGGCCGGGTTCTGGAAGAAGTCGTCGCCCTTGTCGTCCACGACGATGAACGCCGGGAAGTCCTCGACCTCGATCTTCCAGACGGCCTCCATGCCGAGCTCCTCGTACTCGACGACCTCGACCTTCTTGATGCAGTCTTGGGCGAGGCGCGCGGCGGGGCCGCCGATCGAGCCCAGGTAGAAGCCGCCGTGCGCGGCACAGGCGTCGGTGACCTGCTTCGAGCGGTTGCCCTTGGCGAGCATCACCTTGGAGCCGCCCGCGGCCTGGAACTGCTCTACGTAGGAGTCCATCCGGCCGGCCGTGGTCGGGCCGAAGGAGCCGGACGCGTAACCCTCGGGGGTCTTCGCCGGGCCCGCGTAGTACACCGGGTGGTCCTTCAGGTACTGCGGCATCTCCTCGCCCGCGTCGAGCCGCTCCTTGATCTTGGCGTGCGCGATGTCGCGGGCCACGACCAGGGGGCCGGAGAGCGAGAGCCGGGTCTTGACCGGGTACTTGGTGAGCTCGGCGAGGATCGCGTCCATGGGCTGGTTCAGGTCGATCTGAACACTGAGTACATCAGCGGCTTCGCCGCGGGCCGAGGCCTCGGCGTCCTCGTTGAGGGTCTCGTCCGTGGTCTCCGGAAGGAAGCGCGCGGGGTCGGTCTCCAGCTGCTCCAGGAAGACGCCTTCGGCGGTGATCTTCGCGGTGGCCTGGCGGTCGGCCGAGCAGGAGACGGCGATCGCGACGGGCAGCGAGGCACCGTGGCGCGGCAGGCGCACCACGCGTACGTCGTGGCAGAAGTACTTGCCGCCGAACTGCGCGCCGATGCCGATCTTCTGGGTGAGCTCGAAGACCTTCTCCTCCAGCTCCTTGTCCCGGAAGCCGTGCCCGGTCGGCGAGCCCTCGGCGGGCAGCTCGTCCAGGTAGTGCGCGGAGGCGTACTTGGCGGTCTTCAGGGCGAATTCGGCGCTGGTGCCGCCGACGACGATCGCCAGGTGGTACGGCGGGCAGGCCGCCGTGCCGAGCGAACGGATCTTCTCCTCCAGGAACTTCATCATGGAGGCCTCGTTCAGGACGGCCTTCGTCTCCTGGTAGAGGAACGACTTGTTGGCCGAGCCGCCGCCCTTGGCCATGAAGAGGAACTTGTAGGCGCCGCCGTCGGTCGCGTACAGCTCGACCTGCGCGGGGAGGTTGGAGCCGGTGTTCTTCTCCTCCCACATGGTCAGCGGAGCCATCTGCGAGTACCGGAGGTTGAGCTTCGTGTACGCGTCGTAGATGCCGCGGCTCAGGGCCTTCTCGTCCTCACCTTCGGTGAGGACGTTCTGGCCGCGTTTGCCCATGACGATCGCCGTGCCGGTGTCCTGGCACATGGGCAGCACGCCGGCCGCCGCGATGTTCGCGTTCTTCAGCAGGTCGAGCGCCACGAACTTGTCGTTCGACGACGCCTCGGGGTCGTCGATGATGCGCCGCAGCTGCGCCAGGTGCGCGGGCCGCAGATAGTGCTGGATGTCGTGGATCGCCTCGGCGGCGAGCTTGCGCAGCGCCTCCGGGTCGACCTTGAGGAACGTCCGCCCGTCGGCCTCGAAGGTGGCGACACCCTCGGAGGTCACCAGCCGGTACGGGGTGGTGTCCTCTCCCAGCGGGAGCAGATCGGAGTACTCAAACTCTGGCATTACGGCCATTCCTCACTCGGCAGACAGCGGCGCGGCCTCCATTGGCGACGCGCCAACCAGCGTAGAACGCCACAGGACGGCCGAGTCTGTGAGGTAAGGCTCAGTACCGCGGTTCGAGGGGTAGTCGCGATCTATCGCGTTTGGGTACGCTGGCTGGTGTGGACCTAGAGAAGCGCCCTCAGCAGCCATCGCCGGAACCGCGGCCCGCAGCCCTGCGCGCCTCCGACGCGGACCGGGACCGCACGGCGGACATCCTCCGCGAGGCCCTTGCCGAGGGCCGGCTGACGGCCGAGGAGCACGGCGAGCGCATCGACGGCGTCTACCGCGCGAAGACGGTGGAGGAGCTGGCACCCCTGGTCGGCGACCTGCCCGCGGCCGGCGGTGCCGGGTACGCGACGGCGGCTCCCGAGCCGGCCCCCTCCCGGCCGTCGGACGGCATGGTGCCCCCGGTCGCCGACGAGAACCTGGTCGCGGTCTTCAGCAGCTCGGTGCGCAAGGGCCGCTGGCGGGTCGGCCGCCGCACCCATGCGTACGCGATCTTCGGCAGCGTGGAGATCGACCTCAGCGAGGCGATCTTCGAGCAGCGGCAGGTCGTCATCAAGGCGGTCTCCGTCTTCGGCAGCGTCGAGATCCGCGTCCCGGAGAACATCTCGCTGCGGGGCAGCGGCACGGGCGTGCTCGGCAGCTTCGAGGTGGAGACGCTCGACTCGGCCGAGCGCGACGCCCCGGTCGTCTTCGTCGACGGCTTCGCGGTCCTCGGCAGCATCGAGGCCCGGCCCAGGCGCGGCAAGCTGGTGCGCGATCTGCACAAGCAGCTGCGCAAGCACTTGGGCCACTGACGGCCCCGAGGGGCGGCGGCGGGCGTACATCGGAACTCAGTGCATAGGCGCATGCACAGCGGGTAGAGCTTGCTGCATCGTCTCTCGCTCGCGAAGCCGTCGTCAGGAGTAGACCCGTGCTGCAGCCGTCGCATCAGTCCCTGCAGGTCGCCGCCGTTCCCGGCGATGGGGCCTCCCCTGCACGAGCGCAGTCCAGCGCTCGGGGAAGGGTGCCAGTGCGCGATCGGAATCAGGACTCCCCATGGCACACCGAAGCGGTGTGCAGGCGAGACGAGGCGGGGCTGTTCTTCGCCCCGTCCAAGGAGCCGACCGCCTCCCGCCTCTCCCGCGAGGAAGCCGCCAAGCGTGTCTGCGGCGGCTGTCCTGTGATGGTCGAGTGCCGGGAGCACGCCCTGCTCCAGCCCGAGCCGTACGGCGTCTGGGGCGGCCTCACGGCCGCCGAGCGCCGCGTGGTGCTCGCCCGGCGCCGCAGGCGCGACCTGGAGCTCAAGAAGGCGGCACACACCGCAGGCCCCATCGCCGCCGCCGGATAACAGTCGGTACGCCGAAGGGGGCGTCCCCCGCACGGGGCGCCCCCTTCGACGTACGCAACTGGCGCTCTGCGGAGCCCGCTTGCTGCCTTGCTGCTTGCTACTTCGCGCGGTCGAAGTCGATGGCGCTGTACGCGCGCAGCTTCGAGAGCCGGTGGTCGGAGTCGATCTTGCGGATCGTGCCCGACTTGGAGCGCATGACCAGCGACGAGGTCGACGCGGTCTCCGCGCCGTAGCGCACGCCCTGGAGCAGCTCGCCGTCGGTGATGCCCGTCGCGACGAAGAAGACGTTGTCCCCGCGGACCAGATCGGTCGTGGAGAGCGTGCGGTCCAGGTCGTGGCCCGCGTCGATCGCGCGCTGCCGCTCCGCGTCGTCCTTCGGCCACAGCTTGCCCTGGATCACACCGCCGAGGCACTTGATCGCGCAGGCCGAGATGATGCCTTCCGGGGTGCCGCCGATGCCCATGAGCATGTCGACGCCGGTGCCTTCGCGCACGGCCATGATCGAGCCCGCGACGTCGCCGTCCGAGATGAACTTGATGCGCGCGCCGGTCTCGCGGATCTCCTTGACGATGCCCTCGTGGCGGGGGCGGTCGAGGATCATGACCGTGACGTCCTCGGGCGCGGAGTTCTTCGCCTTGGCGACGCGCCGGATGTTGACGGACGCCGGGGCGTTGATGTCCACGTAGTCGGCGGCCTCCGGGCCCGTGACCAGCTTGTCCATGTAGAAGACCGCGGACGGGTCGAACATGGCGCCGCGGTCGGCGGCGGCGAGCACGGCGATGGCGTTCGGCATGCCCTTCGCGCACAGGGTCGTGCCGTCGATCGGGTCGACGGCGATGTCGACCTCGGCGCCGGTGCCGTCACCGATGTGCTCTCCGTTGAAGAGCATCGGGGCCTCGTCCTTCTCGCCCTCCCCGATGACGACGACGCCGTTCATCGAGACGGTGTGGACGAGGGTCCGCATGGCCCTGACGGCGGCCCCGTCGGCGCCGTTCTTGTCGCCGCGGCCGACCCAGCGGCCCGCGGCCATGGCGGCGGCCTCGGTGACCCGGACGAGTTCCAGGGCGAGGTTGCGGTCGGGGGCCTCGGGAGAGACCTCGAGCTCGGACGGGAGATGATGCTCGGTCATCGGAGAGCACCTTTCTGCTGATACAAAAAAGTGGCGCGCCCGTAGGGCGTCCTTGGAAGGGCGGTGGTGGGAGACGGGAGGGCGGCCGGATGAGGGTTTGGAATGACTCTATCGGCAGGCCGACAAAATGAGCAGAGGGCCCCACGCATGAGCGGACCGGACGCGGGTGCCCAGGGCGGGCGCAAGGGGTCCGCGGGGACCTGCGACGATGGGGCACGTGGCTGGAAGACAAGGCAAGCAGACCGTGCGGAACATGCTGTGGTCGATGGTGGTGATCTGCCTCGTCGCGGGCGTCATCTACATCTTCATCCCGCACGACGAGTCCAAGACCCCCGTCAAGCGCGTGGACTACCGCGTGGAGCTGCTGACCGCCCGCAGGGCCGCGGCGTATCCGGTGGCCGCGCCCGAGGGTCTGGCCAAGGCGTGGAAGCCGACGTCGGTCCGTTTCGACGGCGCCAAGCACGACAGCTGGCACCTGGGCTTCCTGGACCCGGACGGTGAGTACGTCGCCGTCAAGCAGTCCACGGGCAAGCCGTCCGAGTTCATAGACGAGGCCACCCAGCGCGCGGTGAGGACGAAGACCACCGAGGAGATCGGCGGCCGGACCTGGCAGCGCTACGAGGGCAAGACGTACGACGCCCTGGTGAGCCGGGACAAGGGTGCGACGACGGTGGTCGCGGGCACGGCGTCGTTCGGTCAGCTGACGGAGATGGCGCAGGCGCTGAAGACGTCCTGAGGGGCGCCTTGATGGCGCCCTGAGGGCGCACACGGCTGACGCGAAGGGGCGCCCGCGGCGGCGCGGGGGCGCGGGGGGGCGGGCGGCCGGCCCCCCCCCCCCCCCTTCCAGGCAGCGGCCGACGCGGGCGCCCCCGTACC
>NZ_JBHYIG010000053.1:0-38857 GCF_042740015.1 Streptomyces sp. NPDC059037 | reverse complement strand
GACGACCTGGTGCTGTGCGTGCACAACTTCTCCCGCTTCGCCCAGCCCACCGAGCTGGATCTGCAGTCCTTCAACGGCCGCCACCCGGTCGAGCTGATCGGCGGGGTGCGCTTCCCGGCCATCGGCGAGCTGCCCTACCTGCTGACACTGGCAGGCCACGGCTTCTACTGGTTCCGGCTGACCGACCATCCACGACCACCGGCCGCACCCCCCGTGCACCTTTGAAGGGACGTGTGTCTCATGCTGAAGACGGCATCGCAGTCGCCCGGCAGCCTCGGCCCTCCCCAGCTGCTGACCTCGCTGGCCGGGCTGCTTCGCGAGTGGCTGCCGAAGCAGAGGTGGTTCGCGGGCAAGGGCAGGCCCGTGACGGATCTGGCCGTGCTGTCGACGACAGAACTGCACCCGGGGTGCCTGCACCTGCTGATCCGTACGCGCCATGCCGGGCAGCCCGATGACTGCTACCAATTGATCCTCGGCGTCCGCGAGCACCTGCCGCTCCGGCTCAAGGGCGCGTTCATCGGCCGACCGGACGCGGGCCCGCTCGCCGGACTCACCGTGTACGACGCCCTCCTGGACCCGTGGTCGGCGACGCTGCTCCTGGAACGCCTGCGGGTGCCCGGCGCCACGGGTCCCCTGCGCTTCGAACGGGACACGCAAGTGGTGGTTCCGGACGGACTCAAGCCCCGGCTGCTCGACGGCGAGCAGTCCAACACCTCTTTGGTGTACGGGGATTCCTTCATCCTGAAGCTGTTCCGCCGCGTCCAGTACGGCATCAACCCGGACCTCGAAGTGCCGCGGGCGCTGGCCCGTGGCGGCTGTGCCCGGGTGCCCGCGGCCGTGGCCTGGTTCTGGACCACCGAGCCGTGCAAGATGACGCTCGGAGTGCTCCAGCCCTTCCTGCGCGAGGCGACGGACGGCTGGACGCTGGCGCTCCAATCCCTCGCCGCGGGCGAGGACTTCAGCGACGAGTCGTACGAACTGGGCCGTGCCACCGCCGAAGTGCACCTGGCGCTGACCCGGTCGTTCGAGACGGAGCCCCTGGACCCGCACGGCGGCCGGCGGTTGGCCGCGGCGATGACGGACCGTCTGGAGACCGCCGCCCGTCAGGTGGCTGACCTCGTTCCGCACGTGTCTCGCCTGAAGGCCGCATACGGCGCGCTCGCGGCACGCGGGCTGAGCCGCCCGGCCCAGCGGATCCACGGCGACCTGCACCTCGGCCAGGTGCTCCGGGCCGGAAAGCGCTGGTTCGTCATCGACTTCGAGGGCGAACCGGCCCGACCGCTCGCCGAGCGCCGGCACGCGCAGGCACCCGTACGCGACGTGGCGGGCATGCTCCGCTCCTTCGACTATGCGGCCTACACCCGGCGCCCCTCGGGCGCCCAGTGGGTGAAGCGATGCAGGGAGGCCTACTGCGCGGGGTACGCGGCGGAGTCGCCGTGGGATCCGCGTGCGGAGGCCGAGCTCCTGCGCGCGTACGAGACGGACCGAGCGGTCTACGAAGTGCTGTACGAGGCCCGGCACCGTCCCGACTGGCTGCCCGTCCCCATGGCGGCGATCGCCCGCCTCGCGGAAGGGAGTTGAGACCATGGGCACCCTTCCCCGGACCGTCGCCGATGTCCGCGACCGCCTTCCCGAAGCCCCGCTCGGCGCACAGGACAGAGGGCGCCTTCTGGCGGGGACTCATCACGACCCGCACGCCGTGCTCGGCGCGCATCCGGTGCCCGGAGGCACGGCCTTCGTGGTCCTGCGCCCCTACGCCCAGGCGGTGACGCTCCTCACCGACGGTCGGTGCGTGAAGCTGAAGGACTCGGGTGACGGCTTCTTCTCCGCTGTGCTGCCGTACGACGCGATGCCCGAGTACCGGCTGCGCGTGACGTACGACGGCCGGGACAGCACATACGAGGACCCCTACCGTTTCCTTCCCGCACTGGGTGAACTCGATCTGCACCTGATCGGCGAGGGCCGGCACGAAGATCTGTGGAAGGCGCTGGGAGCGCACCCGATGACCCACCAGGGCGTGCCGGGCACCCGGTTCACGGTGTGGGCGCCGCACGCGAGGGGGGTCAGGCTCTGCGGTGACTTCTGCAGCTGGGACGGGGCCGCGTACCCCATGCGCTCGCTGGGCTCGACCGGCGTATGGGAGCTGTTCGTCCCCGGTATCGGCGAGGGGGCCCTCTACAAGTTCGACATCACCCGCCCCGATGGCACCCACACCGTGCGCGCGGATCCGATGGCCCGCCGCACGGAGGTGCCGCCGGCGACCGCCTCCGTCGTGACGGAGTCGTCCCACGTGTGGGCGGACGCCGCATGGATGGCGCACCGCGCGGACCGCCCCGTCCATCGGGCGCCCTTCTCGGTCTACGAGGTCCATCTGGCGTCCTGGCGGCCCGGCCTCTCCTACCGCCAACTCGCCGAACAGCTCACGGAATACGTCACGGCTGCGGGCTTCACCCACGTGGAGCTGATGCCCGTCGCCGAGTATCCCTTCAGCGGATCCTGGGGCTATCAGGTCACCGGCTTCTACGCGCCGACGGCCCGCCTCGGCACGCCCGACGACTTCAAGTACCTCGTCGACACGCTGCACCGGGCGGGCATCGGAGTGATCCTCGACTGGGTCCCCGCCCACTTCCCCAAGGACGACTGGGCGTTGGCGGCCTTCGACGGAGAGCACCTGTACGAGCCGGAGGATCCCCGACGTGCCGAGCACCCCGACTGGGGCACCCTGACCTTCGACTACGGCCGCAAGGAGGTCCGCAACTTCCTTGTCGCCAACGCCACTTACTGGTGCGAGGAGTTCCACATCGACGGCCTGCGCGTCGACGCGGTCGCCTCGATGCTCTACCTCGACTATTCACGCGAGTACGGGCAGTGGGCACCCAACGAGTCGGGCGGCCGGGAGAACCTGGACGCGGTGGCGTTCCTCCAGGAGATGAACGCGACGGTCTACCGGCGCTGCCCCGGAGTGGTCACCATCGCCGAGGAGTCGACGGCCTGGGACGGCGTGACGCGGGCCACCCATGACACGGGTCCCGGCGGTCTGGGCGGCCTCGGCTTCGGCATGAAGTGGAACATGGGCTGGTCGCACGATTCCCTGGAGTACATCAAGCGCGACCCCGTGCACCGGGTGTACCACCACAACGAGATGACGTTCTCGATGGTGTACGCGTACAGCGAGAACTACCTCCTGCCCCTCTCGCACGACGAAGTGGTCCACGGCAAGCAGGCGTTGGTCTCCAAGATGCCGGGCGACTGGTGGCAGCAGCGCGCCAACCACCGGGCCTACCTGGGCTTCATGTGGGCCCACCCCGGCAAGCAACTCCTCTTCATGGGGCAGGAGTTCGCTCAGGGTGCCGAGTGGTCGGAGGAGAACGGCCTTGACTGGGCGCTCCTGGACCCGGACTACCCGGCGGAGCCGGACCACAGGGGCGTACTGCGACTGGTGCGGGACCTCAACCATGAGTACCGGTCCGCCCCCGCGCTGTGGGAGCGGGACACCGAGCCCGCCGGATTCTCCTGGGTCGCGGCGGACTCGGCGGAGGACAACGTGCTGGCGTTCCTGCGCTTCGCCGCGGACGGCACTCCGCTGCTTGCCGTGTGCAACTTCTCACCGGTGGTCCGCCACGACTACCCGCTCGGTGTCCCGGACGCGGACACCGTCTGGCGCGAGACCCTCAACACCGATCTGGCTCGCTACGGAGGAGGCGACATCCGCAATCCGGACCCGCTGAAGTCCACCCCCGAGCCGGCCCACGGCCGCCCGGCCAGTCTGCGCGTGACCCTTCCGCCGCTGGCGACCGTGTGGCTCACCGCGTGGTCGGTCAACCCTTGAAGACCGCTCCCGAACGCGAGTCGTCGGAGTAGTTCCAGTTCGTCCAGGAGATGTTCTTCTGCTCCATCAGGTCGACGTACTTCTGCGACATCGCGAAGTCGTCGCCGCCGTCGCCCGACGCCTTCTGGGTGCCGAACTCGGGGCCCGGAAGGCGTCGTTCTCCTCTCCCGCGCCGGCGCTGAACCGGCAGCCGGATGGGTTCTTGGTCTATACCAGCCGTGCCCGTCCCAGTATCCTCATCCGTGGTTGCCGCCTCCAGGAGGATCACGGTGAACGTTCGCACCAGAAGCTCGGCGATCATCGCCACCATCTGCCTCGTCGCGTCCCTCGCCCTGACGGCGGCGTCCGCCGACGAGCCCGCCGCCCCGCGGCAGGCGGCGAAGGTCGCGCTCAAGAATGTGGCCACGGCCAAGAACCCGTCCGCCGGTGCCGCCGGCCCCGGTGGCACGGTCTGGATAGCCGAACGCGCGGGCACTGTAAGGGTCTTGACCGGTCAGGGTCTCGGTGAGCCCGTCCTCGACATCTCCGGTGAGACCACCACCGACGGCGAACGCGGCCTGCTGGGCATCGCGTTCGACAAGAAGTTCGCGCACTTCTACATCTCGTACACGAACCTCGAAGGCACAAGCACCGTGGACGAGTTCGCCGTGCGGCACGGCAAGATCCGGCCCGGCACCCGGCGCACGGTCCTCACGCAGACACAGCCCTACGCGAACCACAACGGCGGCGACATCAAGTTCGGTCCCGACGGCTACCTCTACATCGCGTTCGGCGACGGCGGCTCGGGCGGCGACCCGCACGGCAACGGGCAGAACCTCGACACCTTGCTCGGCAAGCTCCTGCGGATCGATCCGAGGGGCGGCAAGCCGTACGCGATCCCGTCCGACAACCCCTTCGTGGAGGACCCGAAGGCGAAGGACGAGATCTGGGCCTACGGGCTGCGCAACCCGTGGCGGTTCTCCTTCGACGCGGGCACGGGCGACCTGCTGATCGGCGACGTCGGCCAGAGCGCCTGGGAGGAGATCGACTGGGCCCCGGCGGACAGCAAGGGCGGCGAGAACTACGGCTGGTCCCAGATGGAGGGCAACCATCCCTTCCGGGACGGCACCGAGCCCGCGAACCATGTGCCGCCGGTCCACGAGTACGACCGCACCGGCCTCGGCTGCTCGGTGACCGGCGGATTCGTCTACCGGGGCAAGGCGATCCCGGCCCTCAAGGGCCAGTACGTGTTCAGCGACTACTGCGACGGCACCGTCCGCTCTCTGCAGATCGAGAACGGCGAGGTGACCGGCGTGCACGACCTCGGAGTCAATGGCGGCGAGGTGGTCTCGTTCGTGCAGGGCGGCAAGGGCGAGCTGTACGTGCTCGACATCGGCGGCAGCGTCTCCCGCATCGACCCGGCGTAGCGAACGACTGCCCGGCGGCGACCCGGCCGGGTTGCGCCTGGATGCCGCCGACCTCGCCGAACCGATGGCCCAAAACCGGACGCCATGGCGTGCCGCGCCCCTCAACTCTTCGCCCTGTCAGGGAAGTTAGGGGACCATGAGGCGTGAGTCAGTGTCGGTGACGCCTCGGGGGACAGAACATGGCATTGGAATTCCGCCTGCTCGGGCCGGTCGAAGCGCTGTGGGAAGGCCGACCCCTGCGGGTGGGCGGGCCCAAGCCCCGCGCCCTGCTGGCCGCGCTGCTGCTGCGCGCCGGCCATGTCGTGCCTGCCGATGCGCTGGTGGACGTCGTATGGGGCGAGGAGCCGCCGGAGACGGCGAGGGCGCTGATCCAGACGTATGTCTCGGCGCTGCGGCGGGCGCTGCCGGAGGCGCGGCGTGGGGCGATCGAGACGCGGGCGCCGGGGTATGTGATCCGGCCCGATGTCGATGCCGTGGACCTCGGGCGGTTCGAGGGGCTGGCCGCCGCCGGTCGGCGGGCCGCCGCGCAGGGGGACCACCCCGCTGCCGCCCGGTTGTTGCGTGACGCCCTCACGCTGTGGCGGGGTTCCGCGCTCGGCGGGGTCGGCGAGGTGCTGCGGAGCGAAGCGGTACGGCTCGACGAGGCCCGGCAGGCCGTACTGGAGGAGCGCATCGCCGCCGAGCTCGAATGCGGCGGCCGGGAGAGCGAGTTGATCACCGAGCTCAAGGGACTCGTCGGCGCCCACCCCACCAACGAGCGGCTGCGCGGGCAGCTCATGCTCGCCCTCTACCGGGTCGGGCGGCAGGCCGACGCCCTCGCGGCGTACGAGGACGGACGCGCCGTGCTCGCCGAGGAACTCGGCATCGATCCCGGTCCCGAGCTCAGTCGGCGGCATGGATCGATTCTGCGGGCCGACCCTGTGCTGCTGCCCGCCGAGGACGGCGGTGCGGAGACCGGCGACGTCTCGGCTCCGCAGCTGCCCGCCACGCCCCGGCCCGTGTGCCTGCTGCCTCCCGCCATCAGGGACTTCACCGGGCGGAAGGCGGAAATCGCCGAGGTCGTCGACGGGCTCACCGCACCCCGGGACGCGACCTCCGTCGTGGTGGTGTCGGGGCCGGCCGGCGTCGGCAAGTCCGCCCTCGCGGTGAAGGCCGCCCATCTGGCCATGGAGGCCTTCCCCGACGGGCAGCTGTACGCCGAACTGCAGGGCACCGGCGGCCCCTTGCCGCCCGGCGACGTCCTCGGGCGGCTGCTGCGCGCGCTGGGTGCCGCGCCGCCCGAGCATGCCGATGAGCGCGCCGACCTCTTCCGCAGCCTCGTCGCGGGGCGCCGCCTCCTGCTGGTCCTCGACGACGCGGGCAGGGAGGCTCAGGTGCGGCCCCTGCTGCCGGGCAGCGCGGGCTGTGGCGTGCTCGTCACCTCGCGGGCCCGGCTCGGCGGCCTCGACGGGGCCCGGCGTACCGATCTCGCCGTCCTGGACGAGGTGCGCAGCCTGGAGCTGCTGGCCCGGGTCACCGGCCCGCAGGGCGCGACGGACGATCCCGCCGAGGACGCCGCGGCCCGCCGCATCGTCACCCTGTGCGGCGGTCTGCCGCTGGCCCTGCGGATCGCCGGGGCCCGGCTGACCACCCGCAGGCACTGGACCCCCCGCGTTCTCGCCGACCGCCTGGAGGACGAGCGGCGGCGCCTCGACGAGCTGGCCGTGGGCGACCTGGAGGTGCGGGCCAGCCTCGGTCTCAGCTACGAGTCGCTCGATCACGACGCCCGCACGGTGCTGCGCCGCCTTGCCGTTCTCGGCCCCTGCGACACGGCCCCCTGGATGGTGGCGCTGCTCGTCGACGGGGCCGAGGAAGAAGTGGAGGAGGTCCTTGAGCGGCTCGTCGACGCGCAGTTGCTGGACTGGACGGGGACCGACTCCGCGGGCCAGTCGCGCTATCGGGCCCACGATCTGGTGCGGGTGTACGCCGCGGAGCGCGCCGAGGCCGAGGATTCCGCCGAGGTGCGCACGGCGGCGGTGGGGCGTGCGCTGGCCGCCGGGCTGCGCCTGGTGGAGCGGGTCGCGGAGGAGGCGCCTTCGGGGGTGGTCGTACTGCGGCCCTATCTCGGAGGCTCGGCGAGCGTCAATCGGTCCGCCGGCGGGGCCAAGGCGGAGTGGGACGGCACCGGCACGCAAGGCCGCGGACCGGCGGCCGAGGTCGGGGCGGCGACCACCCGGCGGGCGCTCGCCGATCCGTTCGCCTGGTTCGAGGCCGAGGCCGACGCGCTCGCCACGGCCGTCGAGCGCGCGGCGGCCTTCGGCCTGCACACCCTCGCCTGTGCCGCCGCGACGGTGCTGTGCTCGTCGTCGTTCGCCGTCGGCAACCGCTTCGACGCCTGGTGGCGCAGCCATGACGCCGCGCTCGCCGCCGCCCGGCGCGCCGAGGACCGGGCCGGCGAGGCGCTGCTGCTCATCGGCCTGGGGCAACTGCGGTTCGAACAGGACCGGTACGCCGAGGCCCAGGACTACTTCCGGCAGGCCGAGCCCCTGTGCGCCGCCATAGGCGATCTGCACGGCCAGGCCGCCGCCCTCGCGGGTCTCGGCGGGAACCTGCGTGAGCTGGGCAGGCTGGCGGCCGCCGACGAGGCGCTGGGCCGCGCCGTCGACGTCTTCCAGCGCCTGGGCGATGACGCGGGCATCGGTCTCGCCTGCCGGCTGCGTGGCTCCGTACGCATGGAACTCGGCGACCAGGACGAGGCGTCGGCGCTCCTGGACGTGTCGCTGGGTGCCTACCGGAGCCTGGGCAGCCGGCGGGGCGAGGCACTCACGCTGCGCACGCTGAGCCTTGTGCACCGGTCGCTCGGGGCGTACGAGGAGGCCGAGGAGTACGCGGGGCGCGCCCTGGAGATCCTCGCGGGTCTCGGTGATCCACTGATGGCGGCGTACGCCGAACGGGCCCGCGCCAAGGCCCGGTTGAGGCTGGGGCGTACGCGCGAGGCGGAGGCGGAGCTGCTCGGTGCGCTCGACGTCTGCCGGGCCTACCGGGACCGTTTCGGCGAGGCGCTGACCCTGCGCACGCTCGGCGAGTGCGCCCTGGCCGACGGGCGGCACCAGGAGGCGGAGAAGCGGCTCGCCGCCGCCGTGCGCCTGTGGGACGCACTGGAGTTGCGGCTGCCTCGGGCCCGCACGCTGCGCGATCTCGCCGCGGCCCGCGAGGCGTTGGGCGACGGGCGGCGTGCGGCGGCACTGCGTACGGAGGCGAAGTCCGTGTTCACGGAGTTCGGCACGCGGGAGCGCGACGAACTGTAAGCCGCTGTGAGCCGTGTTGCTGAGGGCTTACAGGCAAGCTGCAGAAGCCCCGGCGAACCTTGGTGATGTCGGAGGGAAACAGCCTCCGGCACAACGGGGAATCAACGGGGAAGGACCACTGATGTCCAGCTCGACGAACAGCACCACGGACACCACGACGGACAGCACCAGGGCGCCCGCCTACCGCCGCCCGGCGGTCGTGCTTCTGGCCACCGCAGTCGCCGGCGTCGTCGCCGCGGGGTCGCTGACCGCGACCGCGTCGGCCGCGCCGAGCCCTCTGCGCATGAACATCGTCAAGACGGCCACCATCGAGAAGGACAACCCGCGGCACAACCGCGAGAAGGGGAACAACTGCAACTTCTACAGCGGGTACTGGAAGCCCAGCGGCGACAACATCTGCAGCACATCGACCGGCGGCGTGAAGTGGCGCTCCAACAACTGGTGCGCCGACTTCGTCCGCTACGTCTGGAAGAACTCCGGCGCCAAGACCAAGCACACCGACCCGTGGGCGGGCTCCTTCTACCGGGCCGCCAAGGCCGGCACCGGCAAGTGGCACAAGCGCGGCTCCTACGTCCCCAAGCCCGGTGACGCGGTGCTCTACGACTGGGACGGCGGCAGGCCGAGCCTCGGCACCAACGGCTGGGACGTCGACCACGTCGGTGTCGTCATCCAGTACAGCTCGAGCGGGAAGAAGCTGACGACCATCGAGGGCAACACCACGAAGACGTCGAGCGGCAGCGGCAAGGAAGGCGTCTTCAAGCGCACCCGGTACAACACCGAGGGCGGCGACGTCGTGGGCTACGTCTCGCCTGAAAGGCGATAGCGCCCACCATCTGCCGACGGGGACCACCGCCCGACGGGGGCGCCCCGGAGAGAGTGCCGCACCGGCCCCTCTCCGGGGCCGGGCGCGTGCGCCGCCACCGGCACTTCCCGCACGCGGGACGACGCAGGACGACGTACGACGCGTATGACGACGAAGGACGTGCCATGGCCCCGATCATCCTCATGAACGCACCCGAAGTGGCCCACATCTCCGTCGTCGAGTGTGGCGAACTCCTCGTCGACCTACGGGAGTTGTCCCTTCTCGAAGTGGACTCACGGCAGGCGGATCCGGACGGGGCGTATGCCATGGTCCGCGAGGGGGTCGCCCTGCGCCTCGAAAGGGCGGCACGCCTGCTGCCCGACGGGCTGCGGCTCCTGGTCACCGAGGGGTACCGGCCCCTCGCCCTGCAGACCCGCTACTTCGACGAGTACGCGGCCGAGTTGCGCCGCGCCAACCCGGACTGGCCGGACGACCACCTGCGCACCCAGACCAGCCGTTCGCTGGCGCCGCCCGAGATAGGGCCGCACGTCGCCGGTGCCGCCGTCGACCTCACCCTGTGCACCACGGACGGCGAAGAACTCGACCTCGGCACACCGGTCGACGCCAGCCCGGAGGCGAGTGACGGAGCCTGCTACACCGACGCCCCGAACATCTCCGGCCGAGTACGCCGCAACCGGCTCGCCCTGTGTGCGGCGCTCACCACCGCGGGACTGATCAACTACCCGACGGAATGGTGGCATTGGTCCTACGGCGACCGCTACTGGGCGCTGCTGACGGGAGCCCCTGCCGCACGGTACGGGCCCATGTGACACAGCTGTGATCGGGGGACACATGCTGCGCATTCATTTCACCGGACCGGACCTCGCCCGGACACGGGTGGCGAGCGCACCGGCTCTGATGTGGGAAACCGTACTGAGCACCCACTGGCTCCGGGACGGCTGCGCCGGACTCCTCGGCATGTGGTGGCGCGGGCGGGTGCGGCCGGACCTGCCGCCGCGGGCCCGGGCGCTGGCCGAACTGATCCCGAAACAGGGCTACTTCCCGGATTTCCTGACCCCGCACACCGCCACCCTGTGCCTCACCGAGGCGATGGAGCCCGTCCTGCTCACCCCCAGGAACGAGGTGCGCGACGACCTCGAACTCCTCGCCACCGGAGGGCCGTTGTCGCCGTGGGCACGCGACCTGCATCGAGGCCTCGCCCCGGCGCTCGACCACCTCGGCCGGGCCTTCCAGGACTACCAGCGGATCGCGATCACACCGTTCCTCAGCGGCATCCTGACGCACACCGCACGCGAACGAGCACGGGCAGGACGGCTCCTCGCCACCGGCGGGGTGGAGGCGCTGCTGCGCGGCCTGTCCCCGTCCGCACGGTGGTGCGCGCCTGCCCTCGACATCGACTATCCGGTGGACCGCGACCTGCACCTGGACGGGCGCGGCCTGCTCCTCGTGCCCTCCTACTTCTGCCGTTGCCACCCGGTGACGCTGGTGCGGCAGGGGGAGGGGGTGCCGGTCCTGCTGTACCCCCTCGGCCATGAACCGTGGGACTCCCGGGCGGCGGACGACGCGAGCGGCACCCTCGCCGACCTCGTGGGGTGCAGCCGTGCCGCGGTCCTCGCGGCGGCCGACGCCTGCCGGCAGAGCAACACGAGCCAGCTCGCCCGCCGCGCGGGCCTGCGGCTGTCATCGGCCAGCGAGCACCTCACCGTGCTGCGTCGCGCCGGGCTGATCGTCAGCTCCCGCGACGGCAACAGCGTGCTCCACGAGGTCACCCCGCTCGGTGCAAGCCTGCTCCACCGGCATGTGTGATGACAGGGGGCCTCTTGACCCCTGGGGGCCCAGCTACTAAGTTGCGGTGGCCATCGACCTGAACTGCCGAAAGACTGCCGAAAGGGGGCGACCAGCGGATGAACACCAGCTCTGATCTCGGTCGCCTCGCCCAGTGCACGGTCTGGGTTCCGGGCCGGATCGCGCACGGCTGCTGAATACGCCGTTCTGATGTGCCCGTCTGCGGCGCATTCCGGGTTTCCCGTCACCACTTCTTGGCACGCATCTGTTGTGTGCCGTTTTGCGCCCGCTTCTCGCGCGTGGCGCCTCAGAACGCAGAGATCTGCACACAGAAAGCTGCCTGAAAATTGGCGAACATGATGAATCGACCGATCGCGCACCGAATCGAAGGCCCGTCATGGTAGCGGCGCGTATCACCGTCAATGGGACAGAAGCCCCGATTTCACCGGCCGCGCCCCATACCACAGCGCTGGATTTTCTGCGCGAGCGTGGGCTCACCGGCACCAAGGAAGGCTGTGCCGAGGGTGAATGCGGCGCCTGCTCGATCCTGGTGGCCCGTCCCGGCGTGACCGAGCCCACCGACTGGGTGGCGGTCAACGCCTGCCTGGTCCCGGCCGCGGCTCTCGACGGCCAGGAGATCATCACCTCCGAAGGCCTCGCCACCGCCGGCGAACCCGGCACACCGCCCGCGCTGCACCCGGTGCAGGAGGAGATGGCGGCCCGTGGCGGTTCCCAATGCGGCTACTGCACACCGGGATTCATCTGCAGCATGGCCGCCGAGTACTACCGCCCCGACCGCTGCGCGCACGCGGACCCGGCCGGTGGCGCCGACGTCGACGCCGAGCACGGTCCCAACGGCTTCGATCTGCACGCGCTGAGCGGAAACCTGTGCCGCTGCACCGGCTATCGCCCGATTCGCGACGCCGCTTTCGCCGTCGGTACGCCCACCGACGAGGACCAGTTGGCCCGGCGTCGCGAGCAGTCACCGCCCGCACCGGTCGCCACCGAATACACCCAGGACGACAGGGCGTTCCTGCGGCCGGGCACCCTGCCCGAAGTGCTGCGGCTGCTGCGCGAGCGGCCCGACGCGGTGGTGGTCGCCGGCTCCACCGACTGGGGCGTGGAGGTCAACATCCGCTCCCGCCGGGCGGATTGCGTGGTCGCCGTCGACCGGCTGCCCGAACTGCGGGAGCTGCGCGTCGAATCCGGCCACATCGAGATCGGGGCGGCGCAGACGCTCACCGAGATCGAACGCCGACTCGACGGCCGGATCCCCCTGTTGGCAGAGCTGTTCCCGCAGTTCGCATCCCGGCTCATCCGCAACAGCGCGACCCTCGGCGGGAACCTGGGTACCGGCTCCCCGATCGGCGACAGCCCGCCGGTACTGCTCGCCCTTGAGGCGTCGGTGGTGCTCGCCGACGCCGACGGTGAACGCGAGGTCCCGCTGTCCGACTACTTCACCGGCTACCGGCAGAGCGTGCGCCGTCCCGGCGAGATGATCCGCGCGGTGCGCGTCCCGCTGCCGCTTTCGCCGGTCGTGGCCTTCCACAAGATCGCCAAGCGGCGCTTCGACGACATCTCCAGCGTGGCGGTCGCTTTCGCGCTCGACATCGAGGACGGGATCGTACGCAAGGCACGTATCGGCCTCGGCGGTGTGGCCGCCACCCCGATCCGCGCCCGTGCCGTCGAGGCGGCCCTGGAGGGCAAGCCGTGGGCGGCGGAGACGGTCGAGGCAGCGGCCCAGGTGCTGCGGTCCCAGGGCACGCCCATGGCCGATCACCGCGCAAGCGCCGCCTACCGCTCCGCGATGCTCGGCCAGAGCCTGCTGAAGCTGTACGCACAGAACACCGAGGGTGTGTCGTCATGAGCCATCTGTCCGAGCGCCCCGAAAAGCCCGTCGTCGGCGTCTCCATGCCGCACGAGAGCGCGGCCCAGCACGTCACCGGCACCGCGCTCTACACCGACGACCTGGTCCATCGCACCAAGGACGTGCTGCACGCCCACCCGGTCCAGGCCATGAAGGCCCACGGCAGGATCACCGCGCTGCGCACCGGGCCCGCGCTCGCCGTGCCCGGCGTGGTCCGCGTGCTGACCGCTGCCGACGTGCCCGGCGTCAACGACGCCGGAATGAAGCACGACGAACCGCTCTTCCCCGACGAAGTCATGTTCTACGGCCACGCGGTCGCCTGGGTGCTCGCCGAGACCCTGGAGGCGGCCCGGCTCGGCGCGGCGGCCGTCGAGGTGGAACTCGACGAACAGCCGTCCCTGATCACGCTGCAGGACGCGATCGCGGCCGACAGTTTTCACGGCGCGCGGCCCGTGATGCTGACCGGCGACGTCGAGGCCGGCTTCGCCGACTCCGCGCACGTGTTCACCGGCGAGTTCCAGTTCTCCGACCAGGAGCACTTCTACCTGGAGACGCACGCGGCGCTCGCCCACATCGACGAGGCCGAGCAGGTGTTCGTCCAGAGCAGCACCCAGCACCCTTCGGAGACCCAGGAGATCGTCGCGCACGTCCTCGGTCTGCACAGTCACGAGGTGACCGTGCAGTGTCTGCGGATGGGCGGCGGCTTCGGCGGCAAGGAGATGCAGCCGCACGGTTTCGCGGCCATCGCCGCGCTCGGCGCCAAGCTGACCGGCCGCCCGGTCCGGCTGCGGCTCAACCGGACGCAGGACCTGACCATGTCCGGCAAGCGGCACGGGTTCAACGCCACGTGGAAGATCGGCTTCGACGCCGAAGGACGCATCCAGGCCCTGGACGCCACCCTGACCGCGGACGGCGGCTGGAGCCTGGACCTCTCCGAGCCGGTGGTGGCCCGTGCGCTGTGCCACATCGACAACACGTACTGGATCCCCAACGCACGCGTCGCCGGTCGCATCGCCAAGACCAACAAGGCCTCCAACACCGCGTTCCGCGGCTTCGGCGGACCGCAGGGCATGCTGGTGATCGAGGACATCATGGGCCGGTGCGCGCCGCTGCTCGGCCTGGACCCGATGGAGCTGCGGGAGCGCAACTTCTACCGGCAGGGCCAGTCGACGCCGTACGGACAGCAGGTCACTCAGCCCGAACGCATCGCGGCCGTCTGGCAGCAGGTCAAGGACAACGGCGCCATCGCCGATCGCAGGCGCGAGATCGCCGCCTTCAACGCCGCGCACCCGAACACCAAGCGGGCACTGGCGATCACCGGCGTGAAGTTCGGCATCTCGTTCAACCTCACCGCCTTCAACCAGGGCGGTGCGCTGGTCCTGATCTACAAGGACGGCTCGGTCCTGATCAACCACGGCGGCACCGAGATGGGCCAGGGCCTGCACACCAAGATGCTGCAGGTGGCCGCGACCACGCTGGGGATCCCGCTGCACAAGGTGCGGCTGGCCCCGACGCGCACCGACAAGGTCCCCAACACCTCTGCCACCGCGGCGAGTTCCGGTACCGATCTCAACGGTGCGGCGGTCAAGAACGCCTGCGAGCAGTTGCGCGAGCGGCTGCTGCAGGTGGCCGCCACCCAGCTGGGTTCGAGCGCCTCGGATGTGCGCATCGTCGAGGGCGTCGCGCGCACCATCGGCAGCGACAAGGAGCTGGCCTGGGACGACCTGGTGCGCACCGCGTACTTCCAGCGGGTACAGCTGTCGGCGGCGGGCTTCTACCGGACCGAGGGCCTGCACTGGGACGCGAAGACGTTCCAGGGGGCGCCGTTCAAGTACTTCGCCATCGGCGCCGCCGCGGCCGAGGTGGAGGTGGACGGCTTCACCGGTGCGTACCGCATCCGACGGGTGGACATCGTGCACGATGTCGGCGACAGCCTGTCCCCGATGATCGACATCGGTCAGGTCGAGGGCGGCTTCGTGCAGGGCGCGGGCTGGCTCACCCTTGAGGACATGCGCTGGGACGCCACGGACGGGCCAAGCCGCGGCCGGCTGCTTACCCAGGCCGCGAGCACCTACAAGCTGCCGAGCTTCTCGGAGATGCCCGAGGAGTTCAACGTCACGCTCATGGAGAACGCCACCGAAGAGGGCGCCGTGTACGGGTCCAAGGCGGTCGGCGAGCCTCCGCTGATGCTGGCCTTCTGCGTACGAGAGGCCCTGCGGCAGGCCGCCGCCGCGTTCGGGCCGGGCGGCGTCGGCGTCGAGCTGGCCTCGCCCGCGACGCCGGAGGCGGTGTACTGGGCGATCCAGGGAGCCCGCCAGGGCGATGCCTCCCGAAACGGCCACGCCGCCAACGGACTTGCCGCCAACGAATTCGCCGCCAACGGCAAGAGCCGCACCGCAGCCACAACGCCGAGCGGTGCCTGACATGACGTGGGTCGCCGCGGTCGCACGGTTGCGGGCACGCCGGCAGTCCGGCGTCCTTGTGACCGTCGCGACCGTGCGCGGCCACGCCCCGCGCGACGCCGGAGCGAAACTCGTCGTGGGGGAGAGCGAGACATGGGGCTCGATCGGCGGCGGCAATGTCGAGGCCGTCGCGATCGACCGGGCCCGGGAGATGATCGCCGCGTCCAAGCCGGAGCCGGAGCTGATCGACTTCGCCCTGAACGACAAGGTGACCAACCAGCATGGCGTGCAGTGCTGCGGCGGCACGGTCACGGTACTGCTCGAACCCCTCGCCGTGGTACGGGCGGTGGCGATCTTCGGCGTCGGACACGTCGGGCTTGAACTGGCGCGCATCCTGGCACGTCAGGACCTCGACCTCCATCTGATCGACTCCCGCGCGGACATCCTCACCGAGGGGCGGCTCGCCGTGCTGGCGGACGCGGTGGGTCAAGTGCACGTACATCACACGCCGTTGCTGCCCGAGGAGGTGCTGGAGGAACTGCCGCGCGGCACCCACGTCCTGATCATGACCCATGACCACGCCGAGGACGCCGCGCTGTGCGACGCCGCCCTGCGCACGACCCATCTCGGCTCCATCGGGCTGATCGGCTCGGCGGCCAAGTGGGTGCGGTTCCGCAAACGCCTGGCCACCGAGGGCGGGCACGACGAGACCACCATCGACCGGATCAAGACCCCGATCGGCCTCGCGGACATCACCGGCAAGGAACCCGCGACGATCGCGGTGAGCGTTGCTGCCGATCTGCTGCGCACCTTCGAAAGGGAGTCCTAGCCATATGCGAAATGGAGTCCTAGCCACATGATCAGTTGGTGACGCACCGATAATGGGTGGTCAGCCGTCCCTCGTCGTCCAGTACGTGGAAGGCGAGCGCGGGTGGTTGGTCGAGGTGGACGTAGTCCTCGGGGTGGGCGTGGTGTTCCCAGGGGAGCCGGAGCGTGGAGACCACTCCCGGCGCCACCATCAGTGGGCGTCCGGCGAAGGTGGTCGCCGCCGGTGTGTGGGCGTGCCCGCACAGGAAGGCAGCGAGGTTGGGGTGGCGGCCCGTCAGCGCGGCGAGTCGCTCTGCGCCGAACTGGCGGATGCCGTCGATGAAGGGGACGTGCAGCAAGGCCGGCGGGTGGTGGAAACCGACCAGTACGGGTACCTCCGCCGGGGTCTTCCCCAGGACGTCTTCCAGCCACGCCAGGGTCTCGTCCTCGAGGAAGCCCTCGTCCTTGCCCGGCACCGAGGAGTCGCACAGCGCGATGACGAAGTCGGCGGTGCGGTGCACCTGGTTGACCGGTGCCGCCGACGGCGGCTGACCCAGCAGGAACTGCCGGAACGCCGCACGTTCGTCGTGGTTGCCGGGGCAGATCACGACCGGGTGCCGGGAGGTCAGCAGTGAGCGGGCCTGCTCGTACTCGGCGGGCAGGGCGTGGTCCGCGATGTCTCCGGTGACCAGGACCGCGTCCAGGTCGTAGGGGAGGCTTTCGAGGTACTCCATGACGGCCCGGGTGCGCTCGGAGCTGCGGTGCCCGCCGTCGATGTGGGTGTCGCTGAGGTGAGCGATCACGATCACCGCTGGGGTCCTTTCGTCGCGGTGTGCTTCGTTCAGGCTTTCGACCTCGAACGTAGAGGGTCACCGGACCAGGATTAAGATCCAGTTCCATGCCGAATTCCTGGTCCAGTTCCCGGCTCGACCTGCTCATCTCCTTCGACACCGCAGGCGGGCGGCGCTCCGGCCTGGAGTCCGCGCTCCGGGCGGCGATTCGCCAGGGACGCCTGCCTGCCGGGACGCTCCTGCCGTCCACCCGCGGGCTTGCCCAGGAACTCGGACTCTCGCGGGGCACTGTCAGCGCCGCCTACGCCCAGCTGGTCGAGGAGGGCCACCTCGCCACGCGTCCAGGGGCGGGCACCAGAGTGGCCGAGGCGCCGCGACGCGCCCAGGTCCCCGCGTCGTGCCCCGCACCCGCGCCGGCCACTCCCCGCCACGACCTTCGCCCCGGGCTCCCCGACGTCAGCGCCTTCCCCGCCCGGGCCTGGCTCGCCGCCACCCGCCGCGTGCTCAACCCCGCGCGCCCCGAGGTCTTCGGCGCCGGAGACCCACAGGGCCGTATCGAACTGCGCAACGCCCTCGCCGACTACCTGGGCCGCACTCGCGGCGTGATCACAACCCCGGACCGGATCGTGGTCACCTCCGGCTACTACCAGGGCCTGGGCCTGCTCAGCGGCGTACTGTCCGCAAGCGGCACCCGCACCGCGGCCGTGGAGGACCCGGGCCACAACCTCTTCCGCGAAGTCGTCCGGCGCGCCGGGCTCACCACCCTCGCCCTGCCCGTCGATGACCACGGCGCCTGCGTCGATGCATTGACGCCGGGCACAGGAGCGGTGTTCCTCACCCCCTCGCACCAGTACCCGACCGGCGTTCCGCTGGATCCGAGCCGCCGCCGGACACTGTGCGCCTGGGCACGCTCCACAGGAGGCCTGATCGTCGAGGACGACTACGACGGCGAGTACCGCTACGACCGCAAGCCCGTCGGCGCCCTCCAGGGCATCGCACCCGATCAAGTCGTCTACTGCGGTACGGCGTCCAAGACGCTCGGCCCCGCTCTCCGTCTGGCCTGGATGGTCCTACCGCACCACCTGGTGCAACCGGTGATGCGGGCCAAACAGCAAGCCGACCTGTACACCGAGACCCTGGGGCAACTCGTCCTCGCCGACCTGATCACCACGCACGCCTACGACCGCCACGTCCGCGCCGCCCGCCTGCGCTACCGCAGACGCCGCGAACTCCTCCTCGACCGGGTGGCCGCCCGCCCCGGCCTTACCGCCCACGGGGTACCCGCCGGACTGCACACCCTTGTCACCCTCCCCTCCGACGGCCCCACCGAAGACCAACTCCTGGCCAGGTGTGCCCATCACGGCCTTGCCCTGCGTGGCCTCACCGAACTCCACCACGACCCCGCCGACCGTCCGCAGGGCCTGCTGATCGGCTTCGCCGCCCCTTCCGAACGTGCCTACCCGGCCGCCCTCGGCGCCTTGTTCGCCGCCCTGGACTCCGATGGTCGAGGCAGCGCGGGGTCGAGCCCGGGTGTGACAGAGGACGTGGCATCATGATCGCGTTGTTGGCATGATCATGATGAGGGGGAGCCGTGCGATCGGCTGTAAGGAAGTCCTCGCGGACGTTGGTCGGAAAGGCCGTACGGCCGGTGCTGGCGGCGGCGCTGTCCGTCGCCGTACTGGCCGGTGCCGTGGCCTGCGGGTCCGAGGACGGCGGGAAGGACGACAAGGGCGCGCAGGATGCCGGGGCGCAGGCCGACAGCGGGCAGGTCGTCCAGGCCGCGGGCGCGGCGCCGAAGGCCCAGGAGGGCGGCGCGGTCAAGTTCGAGTTCGAGCAGGGCTGCAAGCAGGTCAAGGCGGCGCTCGAAGGGTTCCTGAAGAAGGGGCTCGACAGCATCGGCTGCTGGGACAGCGCGAAGCTGCCCGAGCCCGAGGTGAAGAAGGCCTCCGAGATCACGTCGCTGGCGGGCCGGCAGTGCCGGGCCCAGCCGGGCCGCTGGTTCTACACGCGCACGGACGCCTGCGGCCGGGTGTCGCTCACGTACACCGTGATCGACCTCAAGACGAAGCGGACGACCGGCAGGGCCGTGTTCACGGCGACGCAGGAGATCCAGCTCGACCCCAAGGAGCACAACGGCAAGACCTCCATCAAGGAGGGGCTGTGGCACACCGAGAACACGCTGCGGCTGGACGGCGCATCGGGCTCCGCCAAGGGGCTGCGGGCGTCGTGGAAGACCGCCTGCTCGGGCGGCGCGTGCGCGGCCGACACCGCGTGGTCGGGGTCGGTGCCGATCAGCAAGGGCCGGGTCCTCGACGGCGCCACCAGCCATGTGTGGAAGGGGGCCGTCCCGGTCCAGAGCTTCCGCGCGAAGAACACCGTGACCATCCTCGGCGCGGGTCAAGTCCTCATCTCCCCGGCCTGGTTCGCGCCGCCCATGAAGCTCCGGTGCGACCGGACCTTCGGTGACAAGCGGTACCCGGGCGGCAAGAACGTCGGCTGTGTGTTCCCCCAGGCGGTGCCGACGATGAAGCTGCCGCTGCGGAACGCCGGACAGGCCAATGTCGCCTGGTCCATGCGGAATCTCAAGGGGCACTGGGGCTGGCAGGGCAGGGGCAAGCCGCTGACCCGCCTCGCCGACGAGGACAAGTCGGACGCCAACCGCGACAAGATCTGCCACGACGGCACCTTCAAGGCCGACCCGCAGGTCCCCGACGACAGCTGCGACGAGTTCCCGTTCGCCAAGACGCGGCAGAGCGGCGGCCAGCGGAAGCTCGCCGGCAAGGACTGCGCGGAGATCCGCCCCCACAAGGAGACCAGCGGCAGCCGCAAGGGCCAGTGGACCATCTACTACGTCAACAACGTGACCCCGAGCAGTGAGTGCACCATCGGTCACGTGCCCAACAAGCAGAACGGCTCGGTCGGTGGCTCCTTGAGCGCCTTCTATCAGAAGCAACGGGTCATCGACGGCGAGAAGTTCTGGCTCAGCGTCGGCTGACCGGCGGTGCGGGGCGGGGCGGCGATCGCGGTAATCGTCCCGCCCCGCCTCACTCGTCGTACGCCGGAAGCCTTGCCATCAGGCCGAAGGTGACCTGATGCGGGCCCAGGACGACCCCGGTGTAGTCGTGCAGCAGCGCCAGGGCGCGCAGGTTCGGCGAAAGACCGTTCTCCGGGTCGAAGAAGCCTGCCCGGTCCATCTCCGGTACGAGCCGGTCGGGGTCATCGCCCCGCTGCTCGTGCCGGAGTTCGGGCTGCCGCGTGTCGAACTTGGTGATCAGCGTTCCGTCCACCCAGTGCTCGACGAAGCCCAGCGAGTCGCCGTTGTAGCAGCCGATCAGGCGGGTGCCGCGCGACGCGGCCGCGAGGCGCTCGTCGTCGAAGGCCCAGGTGCTCGCCGGCTCGAAGGCGAAGGCCCAGCCCCCGGCGACGCCGCCGTGCAGCGCGCCGAAGTCCCAGTAGTCCTCCAGCGCCTCGTCGCGCAACGCCTCGACATCGTCCGCGTCGTCCGGCTGCCGGATGCTCTCCGGCTCACCACCGATGCGTACGAGCACATCGCGGTCGGTCAGGCCCTCGACCAGGGTCAGGCTGTGCGCCATGTGCGTCTCGGCGATCCAGGCCAGCGGATTGGTCACCGGGCGAGTTCCTCGGCGGAGTTCATCGCTTACCCAGCTTCCCTTCGAACAGGTCCAGTGACTTGAGTGGCGTGTCGTGTGCCGCACGCATGATCCCATAGCGTTCGGGGCCGTCCGGGTCAGTCCACGATGATCCCCGGATAGCAGTGGTCGTGGTGCCAGTCCGGGGCCACTGGGTAACCGCAGTGGCAGAATTCGGGCCGGGCCGACTCGCCCCTGGCGCGCCGGGTCAGGGCGACGATCAAGGGCTGGCGGTCCAGCCAGGACGCCGCGTCGTCCCGGTCGGTCAGGCCGAGGGCCTCCGGTGTCACGTCGAGCCCGTCGGCGAGCAACTCGACGAGCTGGTCGGCCTGTTTACGGATGAAGCGCAGGACATTGCCGCAGTAGGACGGGGGCATCTCGTCCAGTCGGTGGCGGCGGTCCTGGACGTCCTGCCAGACCTCGTCCTGGTTCAGGAGGTTCACCCAGTGCTCCTCCGAGGTCCAGCGTGCCGTCGGCGCGACGGGCCCGCCGCTGCCCGCGGACCGCACCAACTCCTGGGTCTCCACGGCCTCTTCGAGGGCCCGGCCGTACTCCGCGAGGTCGTCGGCCGCCAGGCGCCGGTAGATCGCCACGGACATGTCGGCGTCCCGGCGCGCGGCGGCGATGCTGCCCTCGGCGCCGAGCCGGGCCTGGGCCGACTGGCGCAGGACCTTCGCATGGCCGCTCTCGTACCGGACCGGGTCGGCCGCCGCGAGTCGTGCGGTGACCCCCGCCGCCTCGTCGGCCAGGGCGAGGGCCTCCCGCCACCGTTGCAGCCGCCCCAGGTAGGTGACGAGCCGCGACGCGAGGTCGGCCAGGACGGGCTCCTGCGCGGCGGGCGCCACCGCGGCAAGGCGGCGGGCGGTCGCGACCGCCTCCTGCAGCGCGGTGACTGCCTCCTCCCTGCGCCGCGACGCCCAGAGCAGGACGGACAGGTTGCCCAGGCACTGCGCGAGCTCGGACTCGTCGAGCACGAACGCGCGGGCGAGCAGCGACCCGGCGGGCGGTCCTGCCGCCAGGCCGCGCCGGGCGAACTCGATGGCCCGCGCCTGCGCGGCCACGGCGTCCGAGAGACGGCGCAGCTGCCAGGAGAAGGCGCCGAGGTTGTTCAGGGCGAGCGCGAGGCCGGTCTCGTACTGACCCGGCTGGGTCGCCGTCAGACGCCAGAAGATCCCGACCGCTTGCTCCGTGGGGGCCATGGCCCGGTCCGGGTATCCCGCCGCGGCCAGCCCTCGGCCCACCTGTGCGAGGGCCAGGGCAAGCCCGGGCTCGTGGGCCGCCGGGTCCGCCACGGCCAGTTCCTTGAAGAGCGCGGCCGCCTCCTCGGCCGTGTGCAGGGCGCGGTCGGGGGCGTCGGCGTCGAAGGCGTGCTGGGTCAGGTGCAGCAGCGCGGTCGCCAGGGTCGCGGCCGGGGATGCGTACGGCGATGTGGACGCGAATGCGGCTGTGGAAGAGGACGGAGACCGCGACCCGGCCGGGTGCGCGCCGGCAGTCGCCGCCTTCCGGAAGCAGCGCACCGCCTCCTCGTCCGCGGCCAGCGCCTCTTGTGCACGCCCCGCCCGGCCGAGCCGGAAGCCGAGGCCTTGGTGCAGGCGGCCGCGCTCGGCGTGGTCGGTGGTGTCGGGGAGGCGTTCGGCGACCAGTCGGGCAGTGAACGTCGCCATGCCCGCGTCCAGGTCGAGCTGCCCGAACTCCGGGAAGCAGGCCTCCACGGAGGCGAGTACGGAGGAGGGAAGGGCGGTCTCGGCAAGCGCGGTGAGGGCCGCGCTGCCCGCGGCGACGGCCACCGACGGGTCCTGCCGCAGGATCTGCTCCAGGTGCCCGGCGATGTGCGGCCAGCGACCCGGTGCCGCCGCGGCGGCCAGGAACGTCAGGCCGCGCGTGACCGACGGCGGAACCGCACCGTCCGGGCCGCGGGCGCTGAGCGCGCGTGCTGTCGGTGCGGCCCAGGGGGCGGGTGGGTAGCCGGTCACGCGGTGCCCGTCGAGGCTGAGGGCGAGGAAGTCCTCGGCGAGCCGGTCCGGGTAGAGCGGCTCGAGTACGGCGCCCGGCTCCGCAGGCGGGTAGCACGTGCCGTGGTCGGTGAGCAGCCTCGACGGCCGCTCCAGGCCGATCCCCGTGAGCAGGGCGCCGCCGTCACCCGGTGACACGGCCCCGGTGAGGGCGGCCGTGAACACGACGCGGTTCATGTCGCTCGGCGCGGTGCCGAAGTCCAGTCCCTCCAGGCGGTTCTCCCACAGCCGGCTCCAGTGCCGTCGCTCCCGGTTCAGGAGGTATGCCGAGAGGCCGGCCAGGTCGTTCGGGGCCTGTTCGCCGCGTACGTGGGCGTCGACGGCCACCAGGGCGGCCATGTGCACGGCGAGGACGAGCCCGAAATCGGGGCGCTCCAGATCCTTCGGTGGTGCGATCACGGCCGGGTCGGGCACGCCGTACCGGGCGGCGAAGCAGTCCCGGGCCGCGGCGAACATGGCCGACCGGGCCCGCGGATCGCCACCGGGGGCGCCCAGCGGGCTCAGCTCCTGGTCCCGGGTGCCGGCCATGACGTCTTCCAGGGCGGAGCGCACGGCGGGCCAGGCGGTGGCCGAGCGGGCGAGCAGCAGCAGCCGGGTCGGCAGAGGGCCGGTGAGCAGCCGGTTGCTGAACAGCCAGGTGAGGTGTGAGACGGGCCAGCGGTCCGCGTAGTCGACCACGAGGAGCAGGCCGCGAGCCCCGTCGGGCCGCAGGTCCGCGCTGTTCCCCCGGCCCGCGTCCAGGATGGCGCCCGGGCCGTGCGTGGCCGTGACGACCTTCCAGCCCGCGGCGGCGCTCTCGGCGGCGAACTCGTCGGCGAGGCGGCTCTTTCCGTGCCCGCCGGGACCGTGCAGCCAGGTCGCCGAGAGCCGCGGGCCGGAGGTGTCCCGCCAGGCGGCGAGCTCGGCGCGTTCCCGCTCCCGGCCGGTGAAGTCGACCAGCCGGTAGCGGGCGTTGAGCATCCGGCTGGGCTGGTCGAGCAGCCAGGTGTCGTCCGGCGCGGGGGCCGCACTCTGGTGCTCGCCGAGCAGGTAGACGGGCCCACGATCCGGGAAGACGTGCAGGTCGGCGCCCACCACGCCGTACCCGAAGCCGCTCTCCACCCGGATCGACTGGTGGACGGCTGGCTCCGCTGCGGGGCCGGGCGGCGGTGCGCCACCGTCGCCCGTGGCGAATCGGCGCCCCTGCCGGGTGCCCTCGTCGGTCCCTGTCACCGAACGGCCCCGCCGGTGGCGTCACCCCCGAACTCCCTCTCCCTCTGCGGCGGTTCTGCGGTACGACCCGGCGCCGACTCGGCGCTGTGGTGGTGGTTGACGATGTTTCCGCCCTGCACCACGAACGCCTTCGCGTTGTCCCGCACGACGACGTCCTGCACCCACTTCGGCTCGCCGTGCGCGGCGGGCCGGACCTCGTCGATCAGGGCGCGCAGCTCCTCGGCCGCGGCCGGGTCGCGCTGCAGCAGCGAGCGCAGCTCGAGCTGCCACAGGGGAAGGAGCGTCTGCCGCACCTGGTCGCTGTCATCGGCCTCCGCCACGAGGCGGGCGTTGCTGTCGAGTTGGCCCTCGATCGCCTGCTGCCGATCCTCGCCGCCGCGACGCCGGAACAGCTCCGCCACCCGGGTGCGCGCGAGCACCCAGGAGTCGGTGGCCATGGCTCCGACCACAGCCGTACCGCCGGCCATCACGAGTTCGTCGAGCACAATTCCTCCCTCTGCGGGCACCGTTGACATCGCGCGCTCCGTGCGTCGCGCCCCGCACGGACGACCGTAGAACATCGGGCCCGGACACGGGCGTTGGGCTGGCGGTTCTCACCATCTGTGAGCGATCACTCGCTCCATGGTGGCCCCTGTGTCAGAGTTGGTTCATGCGCACGGCTGATGGGGGAGAGCAGGATGGGGCGGCCGCGTCGGGGGAATCCGTACCGGAACTGGTCCACACACGGTGGGGGGTCCGGCTGACCGACCCGCTGCCGGCCCGGTTCGAGGAACCGGGCTGGAGCTACGAGGAAAAGGTCCCGCGCCGCTGCCCCGCCTGCCGAGGCGAACTGCACTCCCTGCGCAGGCCGTACGAGTCCCAGGGGCGCGTCTACCGCTACGTCGCCGTCGTCTGCCCGCGCTGCCCCGCGGCCTACGCGCTCGCCGACCTCGGTGTGAAGACGTACGACAAACTCATGGGGCACAGCGGCCGGGCGTCGGCCCCCGCCGCGAACCCGAATCCCCGTCCCCATCCCGGCTCCCGTCCCAGCCCCGTTGCCGGCGATGCCTGGAAGGCGCTGCTCGGCCCGTGTCCCACGGATGACGAGCCGGGTGGCCTGACCATCCGACCGATCTATGCTTCCCCCGGCGTGACACTCCGGCCCACGCCCGGCCCCGCGCGCATCATCGCCTCCAACCTGCCACCCGTCACAGGAAGTTGGCCCGCAGACCTGCCGCTGCCGACCGAGCCCGAACGGCGGAGCCTGTATTGGTGCAAGGTGACCGATCCAAACTGGCGGCCACCCCGTAAGGCTGTCGATGCCGCCTTGGACGTCCGCGTCATCATGCCGGACGGCCCGGAATTCGACGCCCTCCGCGCGTATTTGACGGACGAGCACGTCACGTACCGCTGTGCACGGCACTGGCAGGAGTCGGAAGTCGTCGGCACCGTCAGCGACACGGGACACCGAACAGACCTCGTCGCATGGCCCGTCCGATCCGGGCCGCTGCCCGCCGCCCCGGTCGCGGGTCCCGGCGCCCATGCCGCCCGTGACGCGTTCGCGCTGCAGTGGGACGCCCTGGAGGAACTGCCCGAGGACGCGGAGGACGCCTACGTCCCGGTGGCCGACCTGGTTCCGCCGGGCTGGTCGCAGTTCCTGAAGTACCCGACCTTCAATCCGGCGCAAGTCGACGCCGTCCCGGCGATCCTCGAGGACGACGGGAACGTCGTGGTCGTCGCCCCGACCGGAGCGGGCAAGACCCCGATCGGCATGGTCGCCGCCCTCAAGGCCAACGCACAGGGCCGCAAGGCCGCCTGGCTCGTGCCGCAGCGCTCCCTGACCGACGAACTCGACCAGGAACTCGACCTGTGGCGCGGCAACGGACTGAGCGTGGTGCGCCTCACCGGCGAGTACGCCGTCGACGCCGAGCTGATCCGCAAGGCCGACATCTGGATCGCCACCACCGAGAAGTTCGAGGCCATCTGCCGCACCGGGTCGCTGCGCGACGCCCTCGCCGACGTCGGCTGCCTTGTCGTCGACGAGGTCCACCTGCTCGGTGACCCCGGCCGTGGCCCCGTCCTGGAGGCCCTGCTAGCTCGCGTCGGCCAGGACACCGAGCAGGTGCGCATCGTCGGCCTGTCCGCGACGGTCGCCAATGCCGACGAGGTCGCCGACTGGCTCGGCGCCCGCCTTGTGCGCACCACCTGGCGGCCCACCCGGCTGATCTGGCAGATACCCGTCCCCGCCGCGTCCACCAACAGCGACCGGAGCGCCCGCGCCGTGGCCCGCACCACCGCGGCCGTACGCCAGGTCCGCACCATCACCGACGAGGGCGGCAGCGCCCTGGTGTTCTGCGGCAGCAAGCGCGGCGTGCGCATGACCGCGCTCGCCCTCGCCAAGGAGCGCGGAGCCCGCACCAAGGGCGTCGACAAGGACGACCCGGAGGTCGTCGAGCGGCTCTGCTCGCCGGCGGGCGTGCGGATCCACTACCGGGACTGGCCCCACAAACGCGAGGCCGAAAAGGCGTTCCGGAACCGCGAGGCGAACGCCCTGGTGGCGACGTCCACCGTGGCGGCCGGGGTCAATCTCCCCGCCCGCGCCGTCGTCGTACGGGACACCGAGATCGGCATGAACCGCGTCGAAGTCTCCATGGTCCAGCAGATGTTCGGCCGTGCCGGACGCGTCGGTGCCGGGGAGCGCGAGGGCTGGGCCTTCCTCCTCACCGACGGCACCGACCGGCCCGAGTGGCAGGCCCGCCTTGCCGCCGGCTACACCGTGCGCTCCCGCATCCGCGAACGCCTGCCCGACCACCTGCTGGCAGAGGCGGTGCAGGGCCGCGTGCGCACGCTCCGCGAGGCCGAGGACTGGTGGACCCGCACCCTCTCCTACCACCAGGGCAACGAGAGCTTCGACCCGCTGTACGACGCCGTCGAGTTCCTCACCGAGGCCCGCTACCTGCGCCGCAGCCCCGGCCTTGAGCACGACGACACCCTCGTGGCCACCGAACTCGGCACCCTCACCAGCCGTTTCATGCTCGCCACCGACCTCGCCGACGACTTGTCCGACGCGCTGCGCGCCGCCCCCGTGCCCCAGGACCCGGACGCGGCCGAGCAGTTGCTCGCCGGGCTGCTCGTCACGCACCTGCCGAACCTGGAACAGGCGCAGTTCACCGACCGGGCCCGCGCCGTGCTGCTGCGCGTGCTGCGCAACGGCGGCCACCTGGACCCCCCTGACCCGGAGGAGGGCGGCGCCCCGGCGCCGCCGGCTGACGAACCGGTGGTCGCCGGGGACCTGGCGCGGGCGGTACTGCTCCTGGTCGCGCACAGCCCCAAGGTGTTCCGCACCCGCTCCCCGTACGTGCTCGGCATTCCCGCCGAGAGTCTCACCGGCATCTACGAGGAGTCCCAGCGCTACCTGGCCTGGCTCGGCGCGCAGGGCCCGCTCGGCACCGTGCACCCCTGGGCCGCCGTCGTCGCGGCCGACCTGTCCGCCAGGATCCGCTGGCGGCAACTCGGCCCGCGCCGCGGCGCCGGGCGCCTGTTGTGGATGTGCGAGCAGATGGCCACCGCGCCGCTCGCCTCCCGGCTCGTGCCGCAGATGTGGCGTGCCGCCCGCAAGCGGGGCGTCGGCGCCCCCGACTGGCCGGGCACCACACCGCCCAACGGCTGCGCCCTGCCCGCGCAGCGCTACCGGCAACTCCTCGCGGAGCGCACGACGGGCGCGCTCCTGACCCAGGGCCCGGACGGTGTCCTGGTCCAGGGCTGCCCGCGTGGCGCGACCGTACGCCTGTGGGACGGCACATCCGCGGAGTTCCACCCGGCCGAGCGCGCCCCGGTCGAACTCCCCTACCCGCGCCCGGCACCGGACGACCCGGAGGCCGGCCACCGGGGCGCCGCTGTCTTCACTCGGAGCGACCGCTTGGCGGCGGGCTGGCTGGCCGCGTACAACGGCTTGGACTGACCGCTCTGTCAGGTCCGCCACAGGACCGCGGCCTCCGCCCCCCACCCGAGCGCGATGGTCCGGTCGACGCGCCAGCCCGCCCGCTCCGCGACGGCGGCGGAGTCCCGCAGGGGGGGCTGCCGGTCGCGGCGTACGCGCGCAGGGCCGCCTCGGTCGCGTGCGGGCTCAGGCCGTCGGCGCCGACGGCCCACGCCAACTCTGGTCGCGAGCACGGCGGGTGACAGTCCCGGCGTGCCGCTGCCGACCGGCGCGGTCACCGTGTGCGTCGGCGGGGTGTACCTGCTCGTACTGCTGATACGGGAGAGCCGGCGGGGGTTCCAGACCCCTCGCGGGGTCTGGACCTGGCCCGCGTCACCGACGAGTTTCCGCCGAACAGGCCATGATCGCAGGCCAGTTGGCAGTGCCGTGACCGCCTCCGGATGGCCGGTGCGGCAGGCCGGGGAACTCGCGTCGTCGCAGGTCGCAAGGCGTGCCCTTGCCGCTGAGCCGCGGGTAACCAGTAACCGAGATGTGATCCATCTTCAAATGATGGGCACAAATTCCACACATGGCTCTCTCCAGATGGGCTCCGATGGTCTAGATTGACCGTGCTTCACATGCTGGGACACGACGCGACAAATAATGATCTATGGGTCAGGCGCTGCGAACAGCTGGCAATTGCGTTTCCGGCGCCGGACGTGGGGTTGATCAATTCTCGGAGTCCGAGAGGGGCTTGGGGTGCGGGGAGCACCCGAGGTTCTGGAAAGACATGCGAGTCCGCTGCCGCCAGGGCGGGTTGCTCACGTAGCACCGACGTGGCTCAAGTAGCACCGATGTACCGGGATGCATGTATTGGGGGCCGGGGGGCCTCCCAGGGGGAGGAACGGTGTTGGGCGATGACCACGTCGAATCACTGGGGACCGGGGGGCTTCTGTGCGGCAGGGGGGATTAGTCGGCCCCTTTTCGTCGGCGCACGGGAGCCTGGCGAATGGGGCGATCAGCAGGCCCGCGACCGACTGGGAGCAGCGGTACCGCCGTATCGTGATCACCAGCGACACCGTGGCCACCGCCTTGGTGGTGGCGGCGATCGGCAATTTCTTCGGGGTCCGGGACGCGGCCAACTGGCACGAGAAGTGGGGAATTCTCGCTTTCGGCACCGAACTGCTTGTGCTGGGCGCGCTTGCGGTGAGCCGGTCCTGGACTCCGGTCGTACTCGGCCAGGGAGCGGAGGAATTCCGCAGGCTCGGACGGTCACTGTTCACGGCGACCGTCGTGCTCGCGCTCGGCGGAATCGCTCTCACCTCACGCAACATCAAACTCTGGATCTTCGTCGCGATCCCCGCGATCGCACTCGTCACCATGACCGCGCGGTATCTGCTCCGCCTCTGGCTGCACAAGCAGCGCAAGGAAGGGCGGTGCCTGCGACCGGTGCTGGCTGCCGGGAGCCCGGCCACCGTGCGTGACCTCATCACCCGCACCCGTAAGTTGCCGCACCTCGGCTGGCGGGTGGACGGGGTGTGTACGACGGACGGCCTCGGGTTCGACGGTGACCAACTGGACGGAGTGCCGGTCATCGGCGGGCTTGCGGACGTGGCCACTCACGTCCGCCGCGACGGCTACCGTGTCGTCGCCGTCACACCGGACCCGCACTGGTCACCGGACCGGCTGCAGCGGCTCGCCTGGAACCTCGAAGGCAGCGACGCCGAGATGGTCGTGGCCCCCGTCCTCATGGAGGTGGCGGGACCGCGGCTGCACGTCGACGCCGTCCTCGGCATCCCGCTGCTGCGGGTCAGCATGCCGGCCTTCACCGGCGGGCGCCGGGCGATCAAAGGGGTCGTCGACCGGATGGGCGCGGCGATCCTGCTGATGCTGTTCACGCCGCTGATGGTGCTCGTCGGGCTGCTCGTCCTCGTGGACAGCCGGGGCGGGGTGTTCTACCGCCAGTGCAGGGTCGGCAAGGACGGCCGCGAGTTCACCATCCTCAAGTTCCGCACCATGGTCGCCGGGGCTCACGGGTCACGGGCCGAGCTGGCGGACCGCAACGAGGGCGCGGGGCTGCTGTTCAAGGTCCGCCGGGATCCGCGGGTGACCCGCCTTGGAGCGGTCCTTCGCCGGTACTCGATCGACGAACTCCCGCAGCTTTTCAACGTACTCACCGGATCGATGTCGCTCGTCGGTCCGCGGCCACCGCTGCCGGAGGAGTCCGCCGCGTACGGCCCGGACATTCGGCGGCGGTTGCTGGTCAAGCCCGGACTCACCGGCCTGTGGCAGATCAGCGGACGCAGCGACCTGCCGTGGGAGGAGGCCGTCCGCCTCGACCTGCGGTACGTGGAGGACTGGTCGCTCGCCCTGGACACGGTGATCTTGTGGAAGACGCTGCGTGCGGTGATCCATGGCCAGGGGGCTTACTGATGCGCAGGGACCGTGGTCCGGTCGGCGCGTGGACCGCAGGCCGAAAGGGCCTGCCTTGGGGGAGGAACGCGTCATGAGAGTCAGCGTTTTCGGGCTCGGCTACGTGGGCTGCGTGTCGGCCGCGTGCCTGGCCGACATGGGGCACGAGGTCATCGGGGTGGACGTGAACCAGGTGAAGGTCGACCTGGTCAACGCTGGCAAGGCCCCGGTGGTCGAGGAGCGGATCGGTGAACTCGTCGCCGAAGCCGTGCGGACCGGAGCGTTACGCGCCACCGATGACGTCCGCGAGGCGATCATGGGCAGTGACGTGTCCCTGGTCTGCGTGGGCACGCCGTCGGAGCCCAACGGCAGCCTGTGCACCACGTATCTGGAGCGGGTCACCGAGCAGATCGGCTCCGCCCTTGCCGAGCGGGGTGGGCGGCACACCGTCGTGTTCCGCAGCACCATGCTCCCGGGCACCTGCCTGAACCTCCTTGTACCGATCCTGGAGAAGTACGTCGGCGGGACGGCCGGGGCGGTCTTGGCCGACGTAGGGGTCGCGGTCAACCCGGAGTTCCTGCGCGAGGGCACGAGCGTGCGGGACTTCTTCGACCCGCCCAAGACCGTCATCGGCGAGCTCGACCCGGCAAGCGGCGACGTGGTGGCGGCGCTGTACGACGGCTTGCCCGGCGAGGTGTTCCGGGTGCACCTGCCGACGGCCGAGGCGATCAAGTACGCGGACAACGCGTTCCACGGCCTCAAGATCGGCTTCGCGAACGAACTGGGCGCGGTCTGCCAGGCGCTCGGCGTCGACTCGCACCAGGTGATGGACGTGTTCCTGGCCGACCGCAAGCTGAACGTCAGCCCCGCCTACCTGCGGCCCGGCTTCGCCTTCGGCGGCTCCTGCCTGCCGAAGGACTTGCGCAGCCTGGTCCATGCGGCGCAGCGGGCCGACGTCTCGGTGCCCATCCTCGCCCATGTGCTGCCCTCCAACTCCGCGCATCTGCAACGCGCGGTGGAGCTGGTCGAGCGCACCGGCAAGCGCCGGGTGGGAATGTTCGGCCTCTCCTTCAAACCCGGCACCGACGACCTCCGCGAGAGCCCGCTCGTCGAGCTGGCGGAGAGACTCTTCGGCAAGGGGTACGACCTGAAGATCTACGACGCCAACGTGAGCCTCTCCCGGCTGATCGGCGCGAACCGCGAGTACATCGAGACCCGCCTTCCGCACCTCGCGCACCTGCTCGCGGACTCCGTCGGCGAGGTGCTCGAACACGCCGAGGTGTGCCTGGTCGGGACCAGCGACCCGGCGGTGCTTGCGGCGCTGCCCCATGGGGACGGCCCGGTGATCGTCGACCTCATCCACCTTCCCGACGCCGATGAGCGTCGGACCGAACCGGGGTACGTGGGCCTTGCTTGGTGACACATCGTTCGATGAAACAACTGGCGGCGACCGGACGGACCGGCGCGCGCTGATCCTGGTGGAGAACCTGTCGGTGCCGTTCGACCGGCGGGTGTGGCAGGAGTGCACGACGCTGCGCGACGCCGGGTGGGAAGTGCACGTCATCTGCCCCCGGGGGGAGAAGAGGGACACGGAGCCGGAGGCGGTGATCGACGGGGTGCGGATCCACCGCTACCCGTTGCGCGCGGCCACCGGGGGACCGGCCGGCTATCTGCGGGAGTACGGATCGGCGTTGTGGCACACGGTCCGGCTGGCCCGCAAGGTCGGCCCGGTCGATGTGGTCCACGCCTGCAACCCGCCCGACCTGCTGTTCCTTCCGGCGCTGTGGCTGAAGCGGCGCGGCGCGCGGTTCGTCTTCGACCAGCACGACCTGGTGCCCGAGCTGTACCTCTCCCGGTTCGACCGCGGCGAAGATCTGCTCTACCGCGCCGTGTGCGCGCTGGAACGGCGGACCTACCGGGCCGCCGACGTCGTACTCGCCACCAACGAGAGCTACCGCGACGTCGCGATACGCCGCGGCGGTCAGCGGCCACAGGACGTGTTCGTGGTGCGCAGCGCGCCCCAGACCGACCGGTTCCAACCGGTGCCGCCCGAGCCGGAGTTGAAGCGCGGCAAGCCTCATCTGCTGTGCTATCTCGGCGTCATGGGACCTCAGGACGGCGTCGACTACGCCTTGCGGGCCCTCGCGAAGCTGCGCGACGAGATGGGGCGGACCGACTGGCACGCGGTGTTCATCGGCTCCGGCGACGCCTTCGACGCGATGGTGGAGCTGTCCAAGCGGCTCGGGCTCAGTGACCAGGTGCAGTTCACCGGGCGCATCCCGGACGCCGACCTGGTGCGTCACCTCTCCACCGCGGACGTGTGTCTGTCCCCCGACCCGCGCAATCCGCTCAACGACGTGTCGACCATGAACAAGGTCCTGGAGTACATGGCGATGGGCCGGCCGATCGTCTCGTTCGACCTCCGGGAGGCACGCGTCTCCGCCGGTGACGCCGCCCTCTACGCACCGGCCAACGACGAGGCCGCGTTCGCCGGGCTCATCGCGCTGCTCCTCGACGATCCGGAGCAGCGGGCCCGGATGGGCAAGATCGGCCAGGAGCGGATCGGCGGGCCGCTCTCCTGGCGGAACTCGCAGGCGTCGCTGCTCGCCGCGTACGCCGTTGCCTGCGGTGACCATGCCCCGGGGCCGACGGGCAGGACGGTCCGAACAGGGAAGAGGCGGCGGCGTTGAACGATGACACGATCCGCCTGGTCACCATCGGGCGGATTCTCCGCCGGCGCTGGCGGCTTCTCGCCGTTCTCACCGTGGTCGGCGCGCTCGTCGGCCATGGCGCATCGGTGCTGCTGTTTCCGCCGCGCTACACGGCGTCGGCATCCGTACTGCTGCCCGGACAGTGGGAAGAGCGCGAGCTGCTCACGCAGGTGGACATCGCGACCAGTTCGTCGGTGGCCGATCGCGTGGCCGCCGAGCTCGGCTGGAGCGGTGTCAGCGGCGGCGAGCTGCGGGACAGCGTGACCGCCAAGGCCGCCGACGGGAACATCATCAAGATCTCCGGTACGGCCGAGACCCCGGAGCGCGCGCAGCGGCTCTCCGACCAAGTGGCCAAGGAATTCGTCACGTTCGCCGCGCGGATCTCGGGCGGCGGCACCGACTCCGAAGCCGCCGCCACGGGGCCCGAGGCGCTGCGGAAGAAGGTCCAGGAGACCAACCGCCGCATCACCGACCTGGCCGAAGCGGCCGATCCGGGACGGACCGTGGAGAGCGTGCAGGCGCGCACCGCGCTGGAGAAGCTGCGGACCTCGCTGGAGGAGGCCATGACGAAGCTGGAACAGGCCGACCCGGCGAGCGACAAGGCCGGCATGGTCGTCATGGGACCTGCGGCCCGGCCGTCCGGCGAGGCACCGCCGACGCGGACGCAGCTCGTCGTCGGCGGGGCGCTGCTGTTCTTCCTGACCGCGGTCATCGGCCATCTCACCGCCGCACGGATGAACCGCCGGCTGCGCACCGAACCGGAGATCGCCGCGGCGCTCGGCTCGGCGCTCCTCGGCACCGTCGACGTACCTGATGAACCGTCCGCACACCGGCCAAAGGACCGTGGCCGGTGGCCCCGGATCCGTCGGCTCCTCGGCGTCGACACCCGGTGGGACCTGCCGACCCCGCAGCGGTCCGGCGACGAGGCCGGCAGACGGATCCGCTACCGGCGGGTGTGCGCCCGCCTCCGGAACCAACTGCCGGGTTCCCGGCGGCTGTTGGTCGTCGTGCCGGACGGCGACGAGATCGCTCTGCGGGCGGCCGGGCAACTCGCCGCCGAGGCCGGGGGCGATCCTTCCGCGAGCTCTTCGGGCAGGGGATACCCCACGCTGCGCGTGGTGGAGGTCCCGGTCGACCGGCCGACGGTGCCGGACCGCGGCACGGAGTCCGGTGCCCTGGTCGTCCTCAGCGCGGGCCGCTGGACCGCGGAGGAGGCCGGAGGCATCGCCGAGGCGTGCGCGGACGGCGGGCATGACGTCGTCGGATTCGTCGTCGCAGGACCGGTGCGGGCCCGTCCGACGCGGTCTGCCGACCGTCCTGCGGACCACACCGCTCCGGCGCTCGCGGCGCGTGGCAACGCGACGGGAGGTCCGGCGTGACGACGAGCACGACCACTGAGTCGTCGGCGGCCACTCCGCTCTTCGACCTGCAGGCGCTTGTGGTGTCGGTGCGCCGGCGCCGCCGCCTCTGGTGCTCCCTTGCGCTCCTGGGACTGCTGGCCGGCGTGGCGATGGCGGTCCTGCTGCCGCCGCCACCGAGCGCGCGGACCAAGGTCCTTGTCGCGCATGCGGAGGATCAGCCCAACGACATGGGAACGCTGATCCGCACCGACGTCGCCGTCCTGGAGACCACGCGGATCGCCGACAAGGCCCTGCGGTCGCTCAAGTCCTCGGACGCCCCGGAGGACTTCATGGGGGAGTACCGGGGCACCGGCCTGACCAACAACCTGCTGCAGATCGATGTGACGGGCGACAGCGACGCGGATGCGGTGGCCCGCGCCGAGGCACTGGCCGACGCGTTCGTCGCCGACCATGTGCGGCGGATGCGGGAAACCGCGAAGGCCGAGGCCAAGGCCCTCCTCGACCAGCGTGACCGGATGCGGGGCGAACTCGCCGAGGTCAACGTGGAGATCGGAGACCGGTCGCCGGAGACGGAGAGCGACCCCAAGGAGTCGGCGAGCGTCGAGTCGCTCTTCGCCCGCCGCGCGGAACTCACCTCGCGGATCGCCGACTTCGACCAGCGCGCCGCGGAGGCGCGTACCGGCACACCCAAGGTCGTCGCCGGTACGCAGATCGTGGACGACGCGCGCCCGGTGCGGAACTCGCTGCCCAAGGCCGCCGCCACCAACGCCGCGATCGGGCTCGTCCTCGGGCTCGTCCTCGGGCTCGCGATCGCCGCGGTCCGCACCGTGGTGGCGGACCGCCCGGTGCTGCGCCGGGACATCGCGGCGAACCTGGGCGCTTCTGTCATCGCGGAACTGCCCCACCGGACGGGCAAGTTGTGGCAGCGCCGACGGACCAGGGTGGCACGCGAACGGCTCACCGGGACCCTCGTCCGCACCGTGCGCGGCTCCGCGGAAGCGGAACCACTCTCGCTGCTTGAACTGGGCTGCGCGCGCAGTACGAGCGTGCTCGCCCTGGACGTCGCGGCGGCGCTGGGGGCAGACGGTCCTGTGACCGTCGTCGACGGTCTGCCGGGTCCCCAACTCGCCAAACGCCAGAGGCCGGGAGGCCCGACCGTGGTCGGCGGCGAGCGTGCCGGGACCGTGCCGCGGCAGGAGCGCCGACTCGGCGTCGGCTCGGTGGCGCCCGGTACGGCATGGACCGACCTCCAGTACCTCGGCACCCGGACCGTGCTCGTCGTGCGCGCCGGGCACGGCAGCGCCGCATGGCTGCACACCGTGGCGCGGCAGCTCGCGGACCAGCGCATCGAGGTGATCGGTGTGGTGCTTGTCGACCCCGATCCGCGGGACAGGACCGACGGCACGCTGTGGGACGGGCAGTACACCGCGCTGCGCGGCCGGAGCGAGATACCGGCCCGGCAGAACGGGACGGGCCAACGGCGGACGGAGCGGCTGCCGGTATGGGCCGCACCGGGCCCGGACAACGACCAGGAGGCGCGGTAGGACATGTGTGGCATCGCAGGTACTTACCGATGGCCGGACGGGAAGGCCGTGACCGACCGGCTCACCGACACCCTCGCCCACCGCGGCCCGGACGGGGCGGGCCGGTACGGCCACCCCGCCGGTGACGGCGAAGTGCAGCTCGGGCACCGCCGGCTGGCGATCATCGACCTGTCCGAGACCGGCGCCCAGCCGATGGTCTCGGACGGCCTCGCCCTGACGTACAACGGCGAGCTGTACAACGCGCCCGAACTGCGGGCCGAGTTGGCGGCCTCCGGGGTGCGCTTCCGTGGCACCTCCGACACCGAGGTGCTCCTGGAGGCCTGGCGACGCTGGGGCACCGACTGCCTGCCCCGGCTGCGCGGCATGTTCGCGTTCGGGATCTTCGACGAGCGCACGGGTGAACTGGTCCTCGTACGCGACCAGTTGGGCATCAAGCCGCTGTTCCTGCTCCGGCGCGGCGAGGGCCTGGTGTTCGCCTCCGAACTAAAGGCGCTCGCCGCGGCGACCTCGCTGAAGGCGGACCCCGCCGCCCTTGTGGCCTCGCTCCTCTACTACTGGGTGCCGGACTCACGGTGCGCGTTCCGCGAGGCGGAGAAGCTGCCGCCGGGGAGCTGGATGAGGTTCCGGCCCGACGGCCGGGTGGAGCGCGGCCGGTACTGGAACCTGAAGGACGTCGCCGCCGAGGGCCAGGAGCGGGCCCGCAGCGGTGAGCTGCCGGACCTGGCCGCCATCGTCGAGGAGTCGACCCGGCAGCACCTGCTCTCCGACGTACCCGTGGCGACCTTCCTCTCCGGCGGCCTCGACTCCAGCTACCTGACCGCCCTCGCCGCCCGCGACCGGCCCGGGATCTCCGCGTACACGATCGGATTCCGCGCCGAGGACGCCAAGTTCGAGGCGATGCCCGACGACCTGCGCTATGCCCGGCAGGTGGCCGAGCGGTTCGGCGTCGACCTGCACGAGATCGAGATCGCCCCGAACGTACTCGACCTGCTGCCGCAGATGACGTACCACCTGGACGAGCCGATCGGCGACCCCGCCGCGATCAACACGTACCTGATCTGTGAGGCCGCACGGGAGGCCGGGGTCAAGGTGATGCTCTCGGGGATGGGCGCCGACGAGCTGTTCGCCGGATACCGCAAGCACCTGGCCAACCTCCTTGCCCTGCGCTACCAGCGCGTCCCGCGGCCCCTGCGGCGCGGCCTGTCCGCGGCCGTTGACCGGCTGCCGGTCGCGACGAGCCGCCGCGGCTACCGGTCGGTGCGGTTCGCGAAGCGGTTCCTCTCCTTCGCCGATCTGCCGGAGGAGACCGCGTTCCGGCGCAGCTACACCATGTACGACCAGGCGGAGCTGCTGGCCCTGGTCAACCCGGACTTGGCCGGGACGGTCGACGACGTACTGACCGAGCACGCGGACATCTACCAGGACAACGACCTCGACGACTTCGTCAACCGTATGTGCCTGGGCGACGCCCGGATGTTCCTGCCGGGCCTGAACCTCGCGTACACGGACCGCTCCAGCATGGCCGCGTCGACCGAGGTGCGGGTGCCGTACGTGGACGTCGAGGTGGTCAAGGCGGCGTTCGCCGTGCCCGGCGACCGCAAGATCGTCGGACGGCAGGGCAAGGCCGTCCTCAAGGAGGCGGCCTCCTCGATCCTGCCCAAGGAGATCGTGTACCGGCCCAAGGGCCTGTTCAGCGCCCCGCTGCGCGCCTGGATGAGCCGGGATCTGGCACCGCTGGTGCGCGAGGTGGTCAACGACGGTGTGCTCGTCAGCTCCGGGATCCTGCGCCGCGACGCGCTGGCGCGGATGGTCGCCGAGGACGCCGCGGGACAGCGGGACTTCTCCAAGCATCTGTGGCACGTGCTGACCCTCGAGTACTGGTATCGCGACGCGACCTCTGGGTCCGGGCAGAGCACTCGGTTAACGGCTTAAGGAATCAGAGGAGTTCGGGTGAAGCAGGTTGTTCAGAACTACAAGAGCGGCGAGCTGGCGGTGCTTGACGTGCCGGTGCCGGGGTGCAAGCCGGGCGGGGTGATCGTCCGCAGTGCCTACTCGCTGATCTCGACCGGGACCGAGCTCATGAAGGTGTCCGAGGCCGGCATGTCGATGCTCGGCAAGGCCCGTTCCCGTCCCGACCAGGTGGCCAAGGTCGTGCAGAGCGTGGCCACCAACGGAGTTCCCGCCACCTATCGCAAGGTGATGGGCAAGCTGGATTCGTACACGCCGCTCGGCTACTCGCTGTGCGGGGTGGTCGAGCAGGTCGGCGCCGGGATCGACGACGTGAAGGTCGGCGACCTCGTGGCCTGCGCCGGCAATGAGCACGCGCTGCACGCCGAGCTGAACTGGGTGCCGAAGAACCTCTACACCCCGGTGCCGGACGGCCTCGCGCCGCGGCACGCCGCCTTCGGCACCGTCGGGTCGATCGCGCTGCAGGGCGTCCGCCAGGGCGAGTCACAGCTCGGCGAGGTGGCGCTCGTCATCGGCCTCGGTCTGATCGGCCAGCTGGTGGTGCAGCTCCTCGCCGCCTCGGGAGTCCGCGTCGTCGGGGCCGACCCCGACCCGGTGCGCTGCGAGCTCGCCAAGAGCCTGGGCGCCGCGGCCTGCGGCGACCCCGCGTCCGCGTCCGTCGAGGCCGCCGTAGCCGAACTCACCGACGGCCACGGCGTGGACCAGGTGTACCTGGCCGCAGGCGGCGGCACCAACCAGCCCGTCGAGCTGGCCGCCCGGCTGAGCCGGGACCGCGGCCGGGTCGTCGACATCGGCAAGTGCCGCCTTGACCTGCCGTGGAACGCGTACTACGAGAAGGAGCTCGACGTCCGGTTCTCGCGAAGTTACGGCCCTGGGCGCTACGACCCGGAGTACGAACTCGATGGACGCGACTACCCGATCGGCTACGTGCGCTGGACCGAGCGCCGCAACCTGGCGTGCTTCCTCGACCTCCTCGCCCGCGGCCGCGTCGATGTCGAGCCCCTGGTCTCCCACGTCGCCGACTTCGACGACGCCGTCGAGACGTACCAGAGCCTGAAGGACGGCGAGTTGAAGGCCGTGGCGGTGCTGTTC